>DASQKY010000048.1 GCA_035630295.1 Acidimicrobiales bacterium
CAGCACGCACGCGGCGCCCGCGAACCGCCGCCACTCGCAGCGTCACGACCACCCGCCTGTCCGGCGCACGCCATGCCAGGGAGAAACGGCCGCCGCGCCCGCGAGCCCGGGTGGCCCAGCCACCCGCCACGCGCTGCTGGAGCGCAACCCTGGTAGCGCCCGCCGCACGGCCGGGGACGCGCATGACGTCTCCCGCCGTGGCCACCCGCGGTATGGCCGCCGAGACCGCGAGGCGCTTCGCGGCTGCCGCATCCGCGGGGGCGATCCCCGCCACGGCGAGCGCGATGAGAAATGGAGCTGCGCGGTGCATGCCGACAGCGTCCGCGAAGCCGGCAGCGGCGGCGAGCGACAATGCGCACAGCGAGGTGAAACTTCGGGCGGGTTCCGTGCCGAGCGCAACAGCGCCGGAACGGAACCCGCCGGAACTGTGACTACTCGGCGGCTACGACCTCGCGCTCGCCGAGCCCGGCGGCGTCGCGCAGCTGCGCCGCCTTGTCGGTTTTCTCCCACGTGAAGTCGTGGTCGTCGCGGCCGAAGTGGCCGTAGGCGGCGGTCTTCTGGTAGATCGGCCGGTGGAGCTTGAGCGCCTTGCGGAATGCGCCGGGGCGCAGGTCGAAGTGCTCGTCGACGAGCTCGGCGATCCGCGCACGGCCGACGTGCTCGGTGCCGAACGTCTCGACCATCACGGACACCGGATGCGCCACGCCGATCGCGTACGCGACCTGGATCTCGCAGCGGTCGGCGAGGCCCGCGGCCACGACGTTCTTCGCCACGTAGCGGGCCGCATACGCCGCGGAGCGGTCGACCTTCGACGGGTCCTTGCCCGAGAAGGCGCCACCGCCGTGGCGGGCCATGCCGCCGTAGGTGTCGACGATGATCTTGCGGCCGGTGAGACCGCAGTCGGCGTGGGGACCGCCCAGCTCGAACTTGCCGGTCGGGTTGACCAGCACGCGGAAGTCGTCGTCGGCGAACTGCTCGGGCAGGGACGGACGGATGACGTGCTCGATCAGGTCGGGCTTGATGGTGCTGTCGGCGTCGACCCCGGGCTGGTGCTGCGTGGAGATCAGCACCGTCTTGAGCTCGACGGGCTTGTTGCCCTCGTAGTCGACGGTGACCTGGGTCTTGGCGTCGGGGCGGAGGTACGGGAGGATGCCGGACTTGCGGACCTCGGCCATGCGGGCCGAGAGCTTGTGCGCCAGCCAGATCGGCAGGGGCATGAGGTCCTCGGTCTCGGTGCAGGCGTAGCCGAACATCATCCCCTGGTCGCCGGCGCCCTGGCTGTTGAGGGCGTCCTCGCCGGAGCTGCCGACCCGGGTCTCCAGGGCGGTGTCCACGCCCTGGGCGATGTCGGGGGACTGCGGGTCGATGGTGGTGATGACGCCGCAGGTCTGGCCGTCGATGCCGAAGTCGGCGTTGTCGTAGCCGATGTCGAGGATGGTGTCCCGCACGATCTTGGGGATCTCGACGTACTCGCTGGTGGTGATCTCGCCGGCCACGATGGCCAGGCCGGTCGTCACCATGGTCTCGCACGCCACCCGGGCCGCGGGGTCGTTGGTCAGGATGGCGTCCAGGATCGAGTCCGAGATCTGGTCGGCCATCTTGTCGGGATGGCCCTCGGTCACCGACTCCGAGGTGAAGGTGAAGCGGCTCACGGTTCTGGGCTCCTTGGGGGTGAGGGAGAGGACGGGGGCGCTGTGGGACCCCCGGCCGGGCCGCGGCGGTGGCCCACCACGGCGTCGATCACGGCTCGAGCGACGAGGCGCTTGTCGCTGAGGGGGACATCTTGGTCGATGCCGGAGGCCGAGAGCACCATCACCCGGTTGGTGTCGTGCTCGAAGCCGGCCCCCGGCGCGCCGACGTCGTTGGCCACGATCAGGTCGACGCCCTTGCGGCGCAGCTTGTCGGCGGCGGCGGCCTCGACGTCGCGGGTCTCGGCCGCGAAGCCGACCAGGGTCTGGCCCGGCCGGCGCCGGGCCCCGAGGGTGGCCAGGATGTCGACGGTGGGCTCCAGGGCCACCTCGGGCACGCCCTCGCCCTTCTTGATCTTGTGGTGGGACGGGGACCGGGGCCGGAAGTCGGCCACCGCGGCGGCCATGACCACCACCTCGGCGGTGGCGGCGCGGGCCATCACGGCGTCGTGCATCTCGGCCGCCGTCTCCACCCGGACCACCTCCACCCCGGCCGGCAGGGCCAGGCCGCTGGTGGTGACCAGGGTGACCGCCGCCCCCCGGGCCGCGGCCTCGGCCGCCACCGCGTGGCCCTGCTTGCCCGAGCTGCGGTTGCCCACGAAGCGCACCGGGTCGATGGGCTCGCGGGTGCCGCCGGCGGTGACCAGCACCGTGGTCCCGGCCAGGTCGCGGGGCCCGACGGCGGCCTCCACGGCGGCCACGATGGCGGCCGGGTCGGCCAGGCGCCCGGCCCCGACGTCGCCGCCGGCCAGGCGGCCCTCCTCGGGCGGGACGACGACCACGCCCCGGCGGGCCAGGGTGGCCACGTTGTCCTGCACCGCCGGGTGCTCCCACATCTCGGTGTGCATGGCCGGGGCCACCACCACCGGGGCCCGGGTGGCCAGGAGGGTGGCGGTGAGCAGGTCGTCGGAGCGGCCGGTGGCGTAGTCGGCCAGCAGGCGGGCCGTGGCCGGGGCCACCACCACCACGTCGGCCCCCTGCCCCAGCCGGGTGTGGGGGATGGGGTGGGGCTCGTCGAACAGGGTGGTCTGCGTGGGCTCGCTGGCCAGGGCCGAGAAGGTGGCGGCCCCCACGAAGCGGGTCGCCCCCTCGGTGAGGACGGGGGCCACGTGGGCCCCGGCGTCCACCAGCCGGCGGCAGACCTCGACCGCCTTGTAGGCGGCGATGCCGCCGGTGACGCCCAGGACGACCCGCCGGCCGGCCAGGTGGGAGGCGGGGGGCGGCGGGTCGGCGGCGGTCACGGGCGGGGGACGGCCGGGAGCCGGGCCGGGTGGCCGCGGCGGGGCCTCAGTCGGACGAGCCGGCCTCGAGGGCGGCGGCGTCGGCCGCGGCGGCCGCCTCGGCGGCGGCCATCTCGGCCAGCTCCTCCTCGGTGGGAGGGTCGACGGGGACGATCTTGTCGGCCGCGATCTCTTCGAAGGCGATGGACAGCGGCTTGCGGGCCACGCTGGTGACCTGCGGCGGGACCAGGGTGCCCAGGCCCTCGCCCAGCTGGCCGAAGTACGAGTTGATCTGCCGGGCCCGGGTGGCGCCCAGGGTCACCAGCTTGAACTTCGACTCGTCGGCCCTGGTGGTGAGCTCCTCGATGGCCGGGTTCATCATCGTGTCGTGCTGCCAGCTCATGGGCCGTCGCTCTCCGGGGGCTGTCGGGCGGGACCCGCCAGGCTACAGGGCGGCGTCGGCGCCGGGCGAGACCGCCGTCCCCGACCCCGGCCCGGCCCGGCCCGGCGCCGCGGCCAGGACCGCGGCCAGGAGGTCCTCCACCGGGGTGGCGGTGGAGTCGAGGACCAGGTCGTACGGGCTCCGATCGGCGAGGTCGATGCCGTAGTAGTCGCGGTAGCGCCGGGCCTCGCTCACCTCCCGGCGGCGGTTCTGGGCCGCCGTCACGTCGGGTGTGGAGCCCTCCCGGGCCGCCACCCGGCGGGCCCGCTCGCCCTCGGCGCACTCGACCCACACCCGCAGGGCGGGCAGGCCCTCGTGGGTGGCGATCCACCCGGCCAGGCGGGACTCGAGCACCACGTCGCCCTCGGCCCCGCGGCGGGCCAGGCGGGTGTCGAGCTCCACGTCGATGGAAGGGTCGGACTCGGCTTCGGCCCCGAAGGCGTGGACGTCCTGGTCCCGCTCGGCGGCCAGGGCCCGGAACACCTGGCCCCCGTCCACGTGGGCCAGGCCCAGGGCCGCGGCCACGGCGCGGGCCAGCGTGCTGGTCCCGGCCCCGGGGAGGCCGGAGATGGTCACGAGCGGCACCCGGCGACCCTACCCGGGGCCGCGACGGCCCCCGGGACGTGCCCCGGGTTGCAGGACGTTCAGTTGAAGGCGTCGAGCAGCGCCTTGCGCTGCTGGGCCCCGAGGCCCTTGAGGGTCCGGGTCTCGGCGATGCCGATCTCGTCCATGGTGCGGCGGGCCTTGACCTTGCCGACACCGGGGAGCGACTCGATCACCGCCAGCACCTTGGTCTTGCCGACGACGGCATCGCCCTCGGCCTGGTCGAGCACGGCAGACAGGCTGAGGGAGCCCATCTTCAGCTTCTCCTTCAGCTCGGCTCGGGCTCGACGAGCGGCGGCGGCCTTGGCCAGGGCAGCTTCACGCTGCTCCGGCGTCAACTGGGGGGGCTGAGGCATGCGCGCACCCTATATCGCCCGCTTCTGCCCGGCGCGGCAATCGCGTGTCGCCCGACACATCACCGATGGTCGTGGTCGCGCCGCTCCCGGCGGGGGGACGGCGGATGCCCTCAGGCCGCGGCCACCGCGGCGGCCACCGCGGCCGCCGCCGCCGCCCGGTCGGGGGCCTGGGTGACGGTGCGCCCCACCACCAGCAGGTCGGCCCCGGCCGCCGCCGCCTCGCCCGGGGTGGCCGCCCGGGCCTGGTCGTGGGGGGCGTCGCCGGGCAGGCGGATCCCGGGCACCACCCGGTACATGGCCGGGGCCAGGGTCCGCACCTCCTCCAGGTCCGAGGCCGCGCACACCACGCCGCCGCAGCCGGCCTCCATGGCCACGGCGAGGCGCTTGCCCAGGATGTGGGGCGGGGCGCCGGCGTCGCTGGTCAGGATGGTCACCGCCAACGAGGTCGGCTCGGGCAGGCCGGCGGCCGCCGCCCCCTCCCGGAAGCCCTGGTCGCCGGCCCGGAGCATGTCCCGCCCCCCGAAGGCGTGCAGGGTCACGTACGACGCCCCCAGGGCGCCCAGGACGCGGGCCGCCCGCTGCACGGTGGTGGGGATGTCGTGCAGCTTGAGGTCGACGAAGACCTCGTAGCCCAGCTCCCGCAGGGGCTCGATCACGTCGGGGCCAACCGCGCTGTACAGCTCCAGGCCGACCTTGGCCACCCCGAACCAGGGCTGCATCTCGCGGGCCCGGCGGGTGGCCTCCACCATGTCGTCCACGTCGAGGACGAGGGCCAGGCGGCGGCGCACGGCCTCGGCCACCTCGGCGGCAGCGGGGGTGGTGGTGGTGTCGGTCATCTCAGGCCTCCGGTGAGCTCGGCCACCGATGCGATCCCCCGGCGGTGGCACCAGTGTTCCAGGTCCCGGGCCACCCGGCCGGGAGCACGGGGATCGGCGAAGGTGGCCGTGCCCACCTGCACGGCCGACGCCCCGGCCAGCAGCAGCTCGACCGCGCTGGCCCCGTCGACCACCCCCCCCACGCCCACGATGGGGAGGTCGGGGTGGGCCCGGTGCACGTCGTGGACGACCCGGACGGCCACCGGGTGGATGGCCGGGCCCGACAGGCCCCCGCCCCGCTCCCCCGCCCCCAGCCGATAGGTGCGGGTCTCGGGGTCGATGGCCATGCCCATCACCGTGTTGACCAGGGTCACGGCCTCGGCCCCGGCCCCGGCCGCGGCCGCCGCCACCTCGGCCACCCGGGGGGTGTTGGGGCTGAGCTTGGCCCAGCGGGGCCGGCCGCAGGCCGCGGTGGCGGCCACCACGGCGGCGGTGGCCTCCGGGTCGTGGGCGAACAGGTCGCGCCCGGCCTCGGTGTTGGGACACGACAGGTTGACCTCGACGGCCACCACCTCCGGGGGGGCGTCGGCCAGGGCGGCGGCGGCCCGCCCGTAGTCCTCCACCGAGCGGCCCCAGATGCTGGCCACCACCCGGGCCCCGGTGGCCCGCAGGGCGGGCAGGTCGTCGGCCAGCCAGGCCGACACGCCGGGGCCCTGGAGGCCGACGCTGTTGAGCATGCCGGCCGGGGTGGCGTGGACCCGGGGGGCGGGGTTGCCGGGCCACGGGTCGGCCGACAGCGACTTGACCACCACCGCCCCCAGGTCGCCCAGGGGCTGGTAGGCGTGGAGCTCGGCGCCGTGGCCGCCGGTGCCCGAGGCCGTCATCACCGGGTTGGGCAGGGTCAGCGACCCGACCCGCACCGCCGTGTCGACGGCCGGGGCCCCTCGCCGGCGCACCTCAGGCCCTCGCCCGGCCCTCGGCGTGGATCTCCTGCAGGGGCCGGACCCGCAGGGGGTGGGTGCGCCAGTCGGCCATGCCCTCGGCCGCGGCCTGGGCTGCCGCCGCCGTGGTCAGGATGGGGATGCCGGCCACCCCCGCCTCCCGGCGGATGTAGGCCCCGTCGGCCCGGGGCCCCCGGCCCCGGGGGCTGTTGACCACCAGGGTGCAGGTGCCCTCGCGGATGAGGTCGACGGCGGTCCGGCACCCGCTCCCGTCACCCTGGCCGTCCTCGCCCAGCTTGCCCAGCACCTCGGCCACCTCGATGCCGGCCGCGGCCAGGTGGGCGGCCGTGCCGGTGGTGGCGGCGATGGTGAAGCCCAGCTCGACCAGCCGCCGGGCGGCCACGGTGCCGCCGGGCTTGTCCCGGTCGGCCAGGGAGACGAACACGCAGCCCCCGGTGGGCAGGCGGTCGCCGGCCGCGATCTGGCTCTTGGCGAAGGCCAGGCCGAAGGTCTCGTCGATGCCCATGACCTCGCCGGTGGAGCGCATCTCCGGGCCCAGGACCCGGTCGGCGTCGGGGAAGCGGTTGAACGGCAGCACCGCCTCCTTCACGGCCACGTGACCGGTGACCGGCGGGCACAGCAGCCCCTCGGCCCGCAGCTCGGCCAGGGAGGCGCCGACCATGAGCCGGGCCGCCACCTTGACCAGGGGCACCCCGGTGGCCTTGGCCACGAAGGGCACGGTGCGGCTGGCCCGGGGGTTGGCCTCGATGACGTAGACGTCGTCGTCCTTCACCGCGAACTGCACGTTGATGAGCCCGACCACGCCCAGGGCCTCGGCGATGCGGCGGGTGTGGCCCTCGATGACGGCCACGGTGGCCGGGGTGAGGGAGTAGGGCGGGATGGCGCAGGCCGAGTCGCCGGAGTGGACCCCGGCCTCCTCGACGTGCTCCATGACCGCCCCGATGACGATCTCGCCGGTGGTGTCGCGCAGGGCGTCCACGTCGACCTCGGTGGCGTCCTCCAGGAACCGATCGACCAGCACGGGGCGCTCGGCCGAGAGGCCCCCCTCCCGGCCCAGGGAGCCGAAGCCCGACAGCTCGGCCATGGCCCGGCGGAGCTGCTCGTCGTCGTAGACGATCTCCATGGCCCGGCCCCCGAGCACGTAGCTGGGGCGGACCAGGGCCGGGTAGCCGATGCCGGCGGTGATGGCCAGGGCCTGGTCCACGGTCACCGCGGTGCCGCCCGCCGGCTGGGGGATGCCCAGCTCGGCGCACAGGGCGTTCCAGCGGTCGCGGTCCTCGGCCAGGTCGATGGAGGCCGGGCTGGTCCCCAGGACCAGGGCCGGGTCGATCTCGCCGGCCAGCTTCAGCGGGGTCTGGCCCCCGAGGCTCACGATGACGCCCCGGAGGTCGCCACCGGCCGCCTCGGCGGCCAGCACCGCGCCCACGTCCTCGGCGGTGAGGGGCTCGAAGTAGAGGCGGTCTGAGGTGTCGTAGTCGGTGGACACCGTCTCCGGGTTGCAGTTGACCATGACCGTCTCGAACCCGGCGTCGCGCAGGGCGAAGCTGGCGTGGACGCAGCAGTAGTCGAACTCGATGCCCTGGCCGATGCGGTTCGGGCCCGAGCCCAGGATCACCACCTTGGGCTTGGTCCCCGGGGCCACCTCCGAGGTGTCCTCCCAGGTGGAGTAGTGGTACGGCGTCTCGGCCGCGAACTCCGCCGCGCAGGTGTCGACCGTCTTGAACGTGGGGTGGACCCCGGCGGCCTGGCGGGCGGCCCGCACCTCGTCCTCGGCCGTCCCCCACAGGTGGGCCAGCTGCGCGTCGCCGAAGCCCAGGCGCTTGGCCCGGCGCCAGGCGGCCCGGTCCATGGCGGCCAGGCCCACCTGGCCCAGGTGGCGGCGCTCCTCGGTGATGAGCGAGATCTGGTCCAGGAACCAGGGGTCGACCCTGGTGGCCTCGGCCACCTGGTCGACGGTCATGCCCCGGGCCAGGGCCGCCTCCAGCTGGAAGGGCCGGTCCGGGGTGGCCACGGCCGCGGCGGCCAGCAGGTCGGCGTCGGACAGGTCGTCCAGGCCCACCTCGGCCGGGTCGCAGTTGAGCCCCAGGCGGCCCTGCTCCAGGGACCGGAGGGCCTTCTGCAGCGACTCGGGGAAGGTGCGGCCGATGGCCATGGCCTCCCCCACCGACTGCATGCGGGTGCCGAGCACGTCGGGCGCCCCGGGGAACTTCTCGAACGCCCACCGGGGGATTTTGGTGACCACGTAGTCGATGGTGGGCTCGAAGCTGGCCGGCGTCTTGCGGGTGATGTCGTTGGGGATCTCGTCGAGCGTGTAGCCCACGGCCAGCTTGGCTGCGATCTTGGCGATCGGGAACCCGGTGGCCTTGCTGGCCAGCGCCGACGACCGCGAGACCCGGGGGTTCATCTCGATGACGACCATCGCGCCGTTCTCGGGGTTGACCGCGAACTGGATGTTGGACCCCCCGGTGTCGACGCCGATGCGCCGGATGCAGGCGAAGGCGGCGTCGCACATCAGCTGGTACTCGACGTCGGACAGGGTCTGGGCCGGGGCCACGGTGATGGAGTCGCCGGTGTGGACGCCCATGGGGTCGAAGTTCTCGATCGAGCACACGACCACGCAGTTGTCGGCCCGGTCGCGCATCACCTCCAGCTCGTACTCCTTCCACCCCGCGATCGACCGCTCGATGAGGATCTCGGAGATGGGGCTGGCGGCGAGGCCGATCTCGGCCAGCAGGGTGAGCTCGGCGGCGTCGTCGGCGATGCCGGTGTCTTGCGGGTGATGTCGTTGGGAATCTCGTCGAGCGTGTAGCCGAGCGAGAGTTTCGTCGCGATCTTCGCGATCGCGAAACCCGTCGCCTTCGAGGCGAGGGCCGACGACCTTGACACGCGGGGGTTCATCT
>DASQKY010000049.1 GCA_035630295.1 Acidimicrobiales bacterium
CGTGGCCGGCGGCGGGGCCCTGGCCGGCGACTTCTGGCCCGCCTCCTCGATCAAGGTGCTGGCCGCCCTGGGCGCCCTCGAGTTCGCTGCGTCCCTCGGGTTCACCGGGGCCGCGACCGTGTCGCTGGATACCGGGTACGCGGCCACCCTCCGGGAGATCTACCAGTCCGCGGTCACCAACAGCGACAACTTCGACTACGACGTCCTGATCGTCATCGCCGGCTTCGACCGGCTCAACACCGACTTCTTGAGCCCGGCCAACGGGTTTCCCAGCACCGTGATCCAGCGGTCGTACGCCGGCATCGACGTGCGGTGGTCGCCCGAGATGACCTTCGAGGAGGGCGGCCGCACCGTCGTCGTCCCCGCCCGGGAGGGTGTGGGCGAGTACGAGTGCCCGGACGAGGGCAACTGCTCCAACCTGTTCGAGATGTCGGAGGCGGTCCGCCGGCTGGTGCTCGACCGGTCGCTTCCCGCCGAGGAGCGTTTCGCCATCGGCCCGGACGACGTGCAGGCCCTCGTGGAGGCTCTGGCCGGCACCGGCAGCTTCTTCGCCCCGGGGGTCGAGAAGGCGGTGGGTCCAGGGGCGACGGTGCTGAGCAAGCCGGGGGTGGCGGCCGGCTTGGCCTGCGTCGACACCGCGGTGGTGACCGCGCCCACCGGCGACCGCTACCTGCTCAGCGCGGCCATCCCCGACGGCGATTACGACGAGGAGTGCGGGGGACTCTCCGACCTGGCGGCCGCCGTGCTGCCCCTTCTCGCGAGGCAGTAGCCCCGGGACCGCGTCTTTGGCTGTCTCTGGCGGGGGGTACGGTGACTCCGTGGCCGATCAGGCGACCTTTGCGGACCAGGCGATGGAGCACATGGGCTCCCTCTACACGGCCGCCCTGCGGATGACCCGCAACCCCTCCGACGCCGAAGACCTGGTGCAGGAGACCTACCTGAAGGCCTACCGGGGCTTCGGCGGGTTCCAGGAGGGCACCAACCTCAAGGCCTGGCTCTACCGCATCCTCACCAACACCTTCATCAACACCTACCGGTCGAAGAAGCGCCGCCCCGAAGAGACCGAGCTCGACGACCTCGAGAACCTCTACATGTACAAGCGCCTGGCCGGGGCGGAGGGTGCCGCGGCCGGCCGCAGCGCGGAAGACGAGGTCCTCGACCACATCACCGAGACCGAGGTCAAGGAGGCCATCGAGGCGCTGCCCGAGCAGTTCCGCATGGCCGTGCTCCTCGGCGACGTCGAAGGTTTTTCGTACAAGGAGATCGCCGAGATCCTCGACATCCCCATCGGCACGGTCATGAGCCGCCTGCACCGGGGAAGAAGCCGCCTCCAGAAGTCGTTGTACGACTTCGCACGCACCCGGGGCCTGGCGGACGAGACCACCGACCCCGATGCCCCACCCCGCCGCCAGCCCGAACGGGCCCGCTGACCCGAGACGCCATGGACGACTGCAACGACGCCCTTCACGAGCTCTACGAGTACCTCGACGGTGAGCTCACCGATGGCCGGCGCGAGATCATCGCCCAGCACCTCACCGCCTGCGGCGAGTGCTTCGAGGCCTTCGACTTCCAGGCCGAGCTGCGGCAGGTCATCGCCCACAAGTGTCGGGACGAGGTCCCGGACTCGCTGAAGTCCCGGGTGGCTCAGCTGATCGACGGGGACGCCTGACCGTGCCCCGGGCCCGCAACAAGGCCAACGGCCCCCGCCGGGAGCCGGTCGGGGGCCGCACCTGCTCCGAGCCGGGCTGCGAGACCCGCCTCTCGGTCTACAACGACGCCGAGCACTGCTCGTTGCACCACCCGGCCGAGCTCCTCCGCACCCGTGGTCGCCACATCGCCTGACCGGGATCGGGCCGTCCCGGCCCGATTCGGCTGGCCCTCCGGTCACCCCTAGGATCGTCCCCATGTCGCTGGCAGCAGTCGTCTGGACCCACTGGTTGGTCGTCGGCTTGACCGTGGGCGTCGTCCTGGCCACCGTCGCCGTCGTCGTCGGCTACTTCCGGTCCGTCGTCCGGCCCAAGTACCCACCCCGCGGTTCGCGGCAGGCCTGAGCGAGCGCCGGGCCGTGGCCGAGACCGCCGTCGACTGGGGCCTGGCCGAGCGGGTGGCCGTCCGGGCCGCCGGCTCCGACCCGTTCTTCCGCTCGTACCACGCCGACTCGCTGGCCGCCGACTTCGACGAGCTGACGGCCCGGGCCGAGGAGCAGGTGGCGGCGGCCACCGGGCTGCACAGCCTGGCCGGCCCGGCCCGCGCCCGGGTCGACGACCGGGCGGCGTGGATCCGGGCCAACATCGCCTCGTTCCAGCGCCTGCTCCGACCCGTCACCAACCGGCTGGAGGAGACGGTGGGCTCCGGCCTCCTGGCTCCCGTGGCCCGGCGGGCGGCCGGGGCCGAGGTGGGGGCCCTGCTGGGGTGGATGTCCACCCGGGTGCTGGGCCAGTACGACCTGCTGGTCATCGAGGACGAGGACCCTCACGACCAGGACCTGGTCCACTACGTGGGCACCAACGTCCTGGCCCTGGAGAAGAAGTTCGGCTTCCCGCCCCGGGAGTTCCGGCACTGGCTGGCCCTCCACGAGGTCACCCACCGGATGCAGTTCACCGGCATCCCGTGGATGCGCGAGCACTTCCTGGGCCTGGTCGACGGCATGGTGTCGGTGGTCGACGACGACCCCAAGGAGCTGCTGGCCGCCGTCACCCGGGCCGTCGATGAGATCCGCAAGGGCCGCAACCCCCTCGACGAGGGGGGCATCGCCGCCCTGGTCGGCACGCCGGCCCAGCGGGAGCTGCTGGAGCACATCGGCGGGCTGATGAGCCTGCTCGAGGGCCACGGCGACGTCACCATGGACCGGGCCGGGGCCGACCAGATCCCCAACGCCGACCGCTTCGGGCAGGTGCTGCGCCAGCGCCGGCAACAGGCCAACCCCATCGTGAAGCTGGTCCAGAAGCTGATCGGCTTCGAGGCCAAGCTCAAGCAGTACGAGCAGGGCGAGCGCTTCATCGAGGCCGTCGAGAAGGCGGGCGGGCCGGCCCAGCTCGACCGGGCCTGGGAGGACGCGGCCAACCTGCCCACCATGACCGAGATCCGCGACCCCCAGGCCTGGCTGGACCGGGTCGGGGTCGCCGCTCCCGCCGCCTGACCGCTCGGCCCTGGTGAGGGCGGTGCTCGGTTCGGGGGGCGAGCCTGCCGTGGGCGACCTGGTCGGCCGGTGCACGTTCCCGGCGGTGGGGGCGGAGGTGACCGCGGCGGTGTCGGGCGGGGCCGACTCGCTGGCCCTGCTGGTGCTGGCCTGCGCCGCCGGGTGCCGGGTGACGGCGGTGCACGTGGACCACGGGCTGCGCCCCGGCTCGGCGGCCGAGGCCGATGTGGTGGCCGAGGCCGCCCGCCGCTACGGGGCCGGCTTCCGGGCCGAGGCGGTGGAGGTGGCCCCGGGCTCCAACCTGGAGGCCCGGGCCCGGGCCGCCCGCTGGTCGGTGCTGCCGGCCGACGCCTGCACCGGCCACACCCTGGACGATCGGGCCGAGACGGTGCTGGTCAACCTCCTGCGGGGGGCGGGCTCCACGGGCCTGGGGGCCCTGCGTCCCGGCCCCCGGCACCCGATCCTGGCCCTACGGCGGGCCGAGACCAGAGCCCTGTGCGCGTCCGAGGGCCTGGACCCGGTGGAGGACGCCACCAACGACGACCCCCGCTTCGTCCGCAACCGGGTCCGCCACGAGGTCCTGCCCCTGCTGGCCGAGGTGGCGGGCCGCGACCTGGTGCCGGTCCTGGCCCGCCAGGCCGAGCTGCTGGCCGACGACGCCGACCTGATCGACGCGCTGGCCGCCGAGCTCGACCCCACCGACGCCAGGGCCCTGGCCGCCGCTCCTGTGCCCCTGGCCCGCGCCGCCCTGCGGGCCTGGCTGCGACCGGCTGGCGGCGGCCACCCCCCCTCGGCGGCGGCGGTGGAGCGCGTGCGGTCGGTGGCCGCCGGCGAGGTGGTGGCCACCGAGCTGCCTGGCGGCTGGCGGGTCTCGCGCTCGGCCGGCCGCCTCCGGCTCGACCCCCCGCCGCCCTGAGCCGGCCACGGCCGACGACCGGAGCCCCGCGCCTGGCGGCCCTCGCTGTCCCGGGACGTTCTCGGCCCGGTTCTGCACCCCTGCGGTCCGAGACCGTGCCGAGAACGCGGGCGGCCGGTTCCGGAGCCGGCCGCCCGCACCACCCCCCCGGTGCGGAACGGCCGACCCGCGCGCCGGCACTCACTCGGCGCCGAGAGCATAGTGCTACTCATCAGTCTGTCGATCTATCAGTAGCGAAGACTGATCATGGGCCCGATGGAGGGACACCTGCAACGTGTGGTGGGGGCGAACCTGCGGGCCATCCGGAGGCGCACCGGGCTGTCGCAGGAGCGGATGGCCGAGCGCCTCGACTGGCACCGCACCTACGTCGGCGGCGTCGAGCGGGGCGAGCGGAACCTGACCCTGCGCAGCGTCGAGCGCCTGGCCGACCTCCTCGAGGTCGACCCCCTCGACCTCCTCAGCGAAGGCCGCGGCCTCGACGACTAGGTCATCTCGCCGGGGACAACCTCCCCGCCGAGCACAACTAGGCGAGGGTGAGGTGGGCCGGGCCGTGGCGCACCTCACCGATCACGGCCCACCCCTGGTCCCGGAGGCGCTCGGCGTCCCGGGGAGGGACGGCGGCCAGCAGGCCGCCGCTGGTCTGGGGGTCGTGGGCCAGGGCCTCGACGGCGGGATCGAGGTGCGGGCCCACGTCCACGTGGTCCTGGTGGGCCTCCCGGTTGCGGGCGTCGCCGCCGGTGCGGACGCCCCGGGCCGCAGCGGCGTGGGCGCCGGGCAACAGGGGCAGGGCCCCGGCCTCGAGGTGGAGGGCCAGGGCGCTGCGGTCGGCGACCTCCCAGGCGTGGCCCAGCAGGCCGTATCCGGTCACGTCGGTGCAGGCGTGGGGACCGGCCCCGCCGTCGATCGCCGCCAGTTGGGCCGCGGCCGCCCGGTTGAGGGTCCGCATGGACACAACCGCGGCGCCCACGGCCACCGGTTCGCCGCCGGCCAGGGCGATGCCGGTGCCCAGCGGCTTGGACAGCACCAGCGCGTCGCCGGCCCGGGCCCGGCCCTTGGTCCACACTCGCTGCGGGTGGACGAGGCCCTGGACCGCCAGGCCGAAGATGGGCTCCGGGTTGCGGATGGTGTGGCCGCCGGCCACCACGCCCCCGGCGGCCCGCACCGTCTCGGACGCCCCGTCGAGGATGGCGGCGATGGCGTCGGTGGGCAGCTCCTCGGGGAAGGCGGCCAAGTTCAGGGCCAAGCGGACCTCGCCGCCCATGGCGAAGACGTCGGAGCAGGCGTTGGCCGCGGCCACCGCCCCGAAGTCGTGGGGGTCGTCGACCAGCGGTGGGAAGAAGTCGGTCGTGCTGACCAGGGCCAGGTCGTCGGTGAGGCGGTAGACGGCGGCGTCGTCGGAGGGGGCCAGCCCGATCAGCAACGGATCGGCGGCCGCCCCGTCGCCCAGGCCGGCCACCAGCGCCCGCAGCGGCGCCGCCCCCCACTTGGCCGCGCACCCCCCGCAGGTGGTCCACTCGGTCAGGCGCACCGGCGAGACGGCGGGGGTGGGCACGGCCGCGGACCCTACCGGTGGCAGCGAGCGCCGGACCGGCGGGCGCGGTCGTAGCATCCCGCCGGTGGAGAGCCGCCCGCCGTCGGTCGACGCCCTGGCCCGCACCCTGGCCGACGTGGGGTTGCCGCACCCGTTGCTGGTCGACGCGGCCCGGGCCGCCATCGCCGCTGGCGACCCGGCCTCGGCCCGGCCCCGGGCCGAGGCCCGCCGGCGAGCCCTGCTGGGGCCGGTGGTCAACGCCACCGGGGTGCTCCTCCACACCAACCTGGGCCGGGCCCCGCTGGGCACCGCCGCCGTCCCCGAGGCGGCGACGAACCTGGAGCTGGACCTGGCCACCGGGCACCGAGGCTCGCGCCGAACCCACGCCGGGGCGCTGCTGGCCCGGGCGGCGGGGGCCGAGGCCGGGCTGGTGGTCAACAACGGGGCGGCCGCCGTCCTCCTGGTGCTGGCCGCCCTGGCCGCCGGGGAGGAGGTGGCCGTGTCGCGGGGCGAGCTGGTGGAGATCGGCGGGGGCTTCCGCATCCCCGAGGTCATGGCCCAGTCCGGGGCCCGCCTCCGGGAGGTGGGGACCACCAACCGCACCCGGCGGGCCGACTACGCCGCCGCCCCGGCCCCGGCCCTGATCCTCAAGGTCCACCGCTCCAACTACCGCGTCACCGGCTTCGTGGAGGACGCCTCGGTGGGCGAGCTGGCCGACCTCGGCCCGCCGGTGGCGGTCGACCTCGGCTCCGGTCTGCTCGACGCCGCCTGCCCGTGGCTGCCCGGCGGCCCGCCGCCGTGGCTGGCCGACGAGCCGGCCGTCCGCCAGACCCTGGCCGCCGGCGCCGCCCTGGCCACCTTCTCGGGCGACAAGCTCCTGGGCGGACCTCAGGCCGGGGTGATCGTGGGCCGGGCCGACCTGGTCGAGCGGTGCGCGACCCACCCCCTCTACCGGGCCCTGCGCCCCGGCGGGCTGGTGCTCGGTGCCCTCCAGGACGTGGCTCTGGCCTACCTGGACCGGCGGGCCGGCGACCTGCCGTTCTGGCGCATGGCCACCCTCGAGCCCGACGCCTTGCACACCAGGGCGGTGGCCCTCGGGGTGGGACGGCCGGTGCGGTGCGCGTCGGTGGCCGGAGGCGGCACGCTGCCCGGGGTGGAGATCCCGTCGGCCGGCATCGCCCTGCCTGGCGACGTCACCGGCGCCCTGCGGGACCACCCGGCCCGACCGGTGATCGCCCGGGTGGCCGACGGTTGCACCGTGCTCGACCTGCGCACCGTCGACCCGGCCGACGACTCGATGGTGGCCGAGGCGGCACGGGCCGCGTCGCCCACCCGCTCGACCGCATCGCCCGGCGGCCCCGCCGCGTCGTCCGGTGGCCCCGCCGCACCGCCGGGCATCCCGGTGGCCCGGCCCGATGTCCCGGCGGCCACCGCCGGCTCACCGGTGCCCGACCCTGCGGCGGGGCCGGCCCCCTCCCGCTGATGGCCGGCGTCCGGTCGTTGCTGGTCGCCACCGCCGGCCACGTCGACCACGGCAAGTCGACCGTCGTCCGTCACCTCACCGGCCGCGACCCCGACCGCCTGGCCGAGGAGCAGCGGCGGGGCCTCACCATCGACCTGGGCTTCGCCGTGGCCGCCCTGCCGTCGGGGGCCGAGGTCAGCATCGTCGACGTCCCCGGCCACGCCCGCTACCTGTCGACCATGGTGGCCGGGGTGGGCGCGGTGCGGGCCGCCCTGCTGGTGGTCAGCGCGGTGGAGGGGTGGCGGGCCCAGAGCGAGGAGCACCTCCGCGTCGTGGACCTGCTGGGCGTGCCCGACGGCGTGGTGGTGCTCACCCGGTCCGAGGCCGCCGGCCGCCAGCGGGGGGCCGAGGTGGAGGCCGAGGTGCGCCGGCGGGTGGAGGGCACGGTCCTGGCCGGGGCCGAGGTGGTGGCCGTCGACCTCCCCGCCGGGCACGGCCACGACACCCTCCTGGCCGCCCTGGAGCGCCTGGTGGCCCGGGCCGCGCCGGCCGTCGACCGGGGCCGGCCCCGGCTGTGGGTCGACCGCTGCTTCACCGTGGCCGGAGCGGGCACGGTCGTCACCGGCTCGCTGGCCGACGGCCCCCTGGTCGTGGGGGCCACCGTCGAGATGGGCGGCGAGGCTTTCTCCCACCCGGGCCGCATCCGCGGCCTCGAGGTCCACGGGCGAGCCGTCGAGCGGGCCGATCCCGGCCACAGGGTGGCGGTCAACCTGGCCGGCGTGGGCCGGGGCGACATCGGCCGGGGGGCGGTGGTGGTCGAGCCCGGGCGCTGGCTCCGCACCCGCACCGTGGACGTGGCCCTCAGCCTGCTGCCGCGATCCGGGCCGGTGCGGTCGGGCCGGGGGGCGCACCTGTTGGCCGTGGGCACCTCGGAGCAGGCGGTGCACCTGCGGGTCCTGGGCGGTGGGACCATCCAGCCCGGCACCACCGCCGGGGCCCGCCTCCGCTTCGAGCGGGCTCTGCCGTTGCTGCCCGGCGACCGGTTCGTGCTGCGCGACACCGGGCGGGCAGCGACCGCCGGGGGAGGGGTGGTGCTCGACGTCGACCCGGTGCTGCCCGCCGCCCGGGCCGCTCCCGACCTCGACCCCCTCCGGGTGGTGGCCGAGCGGGGGTGGGTGGCCGTCACCGACCTGGAGCGCCGCACCGGGGCCCCGGTGCCGGCCACGGTGGAGGGGTGGGTGGCGTCGCCCGAGGCGTGGGCCTCGGCGCGGGCCCGGCTCGCCTCGGCCGTGGCCGGAGCCGGGCCCCTGGGCTTGGCCCTCGACAGCCTCGACGAGCGCGATCGCCTGGTGCTGGCCGCGTTGGAGGGCATGTCGGTGGAGGGCGGGAGGGCCCGCCCGGCGGGGGCGGAGGCCCTCGACAGCCCGTACCTCCGGGCCCTGCGGGCCGACCCGTTCCGGCCCCCGAGCCCGGCCGAGCACGGCTGCCCGCCCGAGGAGCTGCGGGCCCTGCGGAGCGCCGGCCTGGCCGTGCACCACGACGGCACCTGGTTCGCGGCCGACGCTGCGGACCGGGCCGCCGCGGTGGTGGCCGGCCTGCTGGCCGATCACCCGGAGGGGGTGACGGTGGCCCAGGCGCGCGATGCGCTGGGCACCACCCGCCGTTGGGTGCTGCCCCTGCTGGCCCTGCTCGACGGGAGGGGGGTGACCCGCCGGCGGGGGGCGGTGCGGGTCGGCGGGCCCCGCCTCCCGGGCCCCGGACCCGGGCCGGGCGGGGAGGGCGGCGGGTAGGGTCCCGCTCGGAGGTGTCCGAGCACCTGGTGGGCTCCGCCGCCTTCAAAGCGGTCGGGACGGGCGCACCCCGTCCGGCGGGTTCGATTCCCGTCCACCTCCGCCATCCAGCCCCCGTCGTCGGGCTGCCGGCTCGCGGCCGACCGTCCCCGCTACTCGTCGGAAGGGTAAGCCGATGTCGCCCGGGCCCGGCCCGAGGTCGCGCACGAACCGCAACCGTCGGTCTGGTAGGACCGGGAACCCCCGGGATCGCACCGGGGGACACTGGAGGTGGCGTGGATTTCTCCTCGAGGCGGTTCCTGCGTCGGCGCCGGGCCTGGCCGGTCGCTCTACCCTTTTCAGGGGTGACGGGGTGACGCTGATCGGTGCCGCCGTGCAGCTCGGCGCGGCCGCCGTCCTGCTCGTGGCGGCGGCGGCCAAGCTGGCCGTGCCCCGGGAGATCACGGCCACCCTCACCGCCCTGGGCCTCCGGCCCGTGGCCGTGCTGCGGGTGGCGCTCCCGCTGGCCGAGCTGGCCGCGGCCGTGGCCCTGGCCGTGGCGCCGGCCGCCCCGGCCACGCGGATCGGCCTGGGGGCCATGGGCCTGGCCTTCGCCGCCGTCGGCCTCCGGGTCCACCGCCGCGGTGAGGTCGTGGCCTGCGCCTGCTTCGGTGGCCGGCACGGTCGGGCCCTCGGGCTCCGCCAGGTCGCGGCTCTCCCGGCGTGGGCCGCCGCCGCCGTCCTGCCCGCCGCGCTGCGCACGCCGCTGGCCGGCGAGGACGGGCTGCGGGCTCTGCTCGTCGTGGCCCTGGCCACCGCCGTGGGGGCGGCGGTGCCGTTGGGGGCCATGATCCGGCAGAACCGGGCCTACATGGCCGTGGTGGCCCGATGACGGTCGCGCCGCCGTCCATCGGGCCACCACGACGGCCGCGCCTGGGGACCGCGGGGGCAGCTCTGGTGGCCCTGGCGCTGGTGGCCCCGGCGGCCGGGTGCTCCGGCGGCGGGCCGGAGCGACCCTCCGGGGGGTGTGACGACCGGGTGGAGCCCAGCGTCGCGGTGCCCGGTGCCCTGCGGGCCCGGCTGGCCGCCCACGACATCACGTCGGTGGTGGGGGAGGGGATGGTGTGGTTCATCGCTCCCGCGTCGGCCACCTGGTCCGAGGTGGTGCAGTCCGAGGGTGGCCGGCGGTCGGCCAAGCTGCCGCTGTGGGTCGACCGCGACGGCCCGCTGCCCACCTTCACCGTCCGGCTGGCCGACGGCTCGGGGCCCCGGGGCTCGATGTCGGCCCACCCGACCGCCGATGGCCTCCCGGGGCCGGTGCCGGCCACCGCGACCTTCCCCGAGGCCGGCTGCTGGGCCGTCGAGGCGTCGGTAGACGGCGACGTGGCCCGCATCACGGTGGACGCCCGATGAGCAGCCGTCCCGGGGCCTCCCCGCGCACGGCAGGCAACCCGCCCTGTGGTTTCCTGCGGGGACAGGGACCTGGTGGCGGGAACCTCGGCGCGAGCCTCAGACTGTCGACCCATGAGTAGCGGAGGCAGGCAGGATGCCGGCTGTGGAAGGTGAGCTGCAACACATCCTGGGCCGGAACCTGCGGGCCACCCGGAAGCGCATGGGCCTCTCCCAGGAGGGCCTGGCCGAACGGCTCGACTGGCACCGCACCTACGTGGGCAGCGTCGAGCGGGGGGAGCGCAACCTGACGCTGCGCACAGTGGAGAGGCTCTGCGAGAGCCTCGGGCTCGACCCCCTCGACCTGCTCTGGGACGCGGTGGGGCTCGGCGTGTCCCTGGGTGAGCTGGGTGTCGATCCCGCCCTCCGCCACCCCGACATCGACCACGGCCACCACCTGCCGCCCCGGTTCCACCGGAGGGACGAGGGGCCGACCGATGGCCCGGCCTGAGGCCGCCGTCGCGCACGCCGGGCAAGGGTGGATGGTGTCATCTGCCGGCACGGCCTCGCGCCGTCACTGCCCGCCCCGGGCCCGCCTGGAGGACGCCACCCGTGCCCGTTCGCTCCCCTCGCCCCCTGCCTGATCCCTCCGCCGGGACCGGCGGTGGCCCGGTGCCGCCGGCCGGCCCGTCGGCCGTGCTGGTGGACGCGGGGGTCGAGGTGGGGCGGCCCGGGCCGGCCTCGTGCGTCCCCCTCGTCGACGACGCGCTGGGCCCCCTGGTCGAGGCCGCCTACCGCCAGGTGGTGGGCCGGGCCCCGACCCGGGCCGAGAAGCTGTCCACCGTGGCCGGCCTCCAGGGCGACCCGTCCCGGGTCGCCGCCCTGGCTGAGCTCCTGGTCCGCGAGGTCGGTGCCCCGCCGTCGGCCTGGCCGTCCTCGGGCCCGGCCTGGTCGAGCTGACCTTGTCCGGTCGGAGGCCTCACCTCCCGGCCGCCGCTCCGGTCGCCCGCCCCTCCTGACGCCTCTCCCGGGAGGGCGGGCGCCGGAGGTCTCCCCGTCGTGGGCCGGTGCTGATCCGGTGGGCCGGCGCCCCCCTCGGCCGGCGCCGATGAGCCGATCGGCCCATTTGTCCTGTGGTGGAAAGGCCACGGTCGGTGGTTGTCGAACCCTGCCATCGCCCTGCACAGGGCCCGACGTGTTGGGAGGACCCCATGGCAACGCCACGCCCCGCGAGACCTCCGAGCACCTGGTCGGTGGGGCCTGCCTGGCCCTGAACCGGGCCAAGCAGCGGGGCCGGGGCCGGGCCGAGGTCCTCGACGACACCCTGCGGGCCCGCAGCGAGCAGCGCGTCCGCCGGGAGCAGGACCTGCGCCGGGCCCTGACCCGCCACGGGGAGATCGAGGTCTGGTGCAGCCGGTGATCGAGCTGTCCACCGGCCGTCCCGTGGGGGCCGAGGCCCTGGTGCGGTGGCGCCACCCCTACGCCGGGGTGCTGGAGCCCAAGGAGTTCCTGGGGGCGGCCGAGGAGACCGGCCGGCCGGCGCCCTTGGAGGCGGGGCGGGTCCGGGGCCGGACCCCGGGGGCCCAGTCGGACCTCGCTCCGGGATGAGGAGGCGTGCTCCCGGTCGGCCCGGATGGCGTGCCCGCCGGGCTGGTCCGGCCGGTCACGGTGGTGGCCCCGCCCTGACCGGGGAGCCGACCGCGGGCGGCTCAGCCGGCCGCCGGGGGGCCGACCGCGGGCGGTTCAGCCGGTCGCCGGGGGGCCGCAGCGCCGTGACCGGTGGGCCGGTGCCCCGCCGACGAGGCGCAGGTGGTCGGCCGGGTGGCGAGCGGCGCGGCGCGACGGGTGGGAGCGGGAGTCGGCCAGGACCCACCAGGTGCTCTCTCCTCGAGAGGTGGGTCGTGAGCGCGATCGACCAGAGGGGCACGGGAGCACGGGACGTCCTTTCGAGGAGGGTGACCGCCGTCCGGACCGACGGGCGGTTGCCCCGCACTCAAGCAGACCCGACCTTGCTGGCCGTTTGCTGTCCAAACATTTCTCGGGGGTGGTGGGGAGGGCTCGGGTGGCCGGCCGCGGGTGGCGCGGCGCGGCGGGCCGGACGGGCGGGCGCGGGACGGCCCGCACCCCGGGGCCGGCGAGCCGAGGTACGGGCCGGGGAAGGCGGGGACGGAGGTCGGGCCTCCGGCGGTGAACCCCGGCGCCGCGTCTCCTCAGGCGCGGCGCCGGGGGCCCCTGCCCCCCACCGTCGATCTCAGGCTCCGGCCATGACCACCAGGGCCAGCGCCCCGATCATCCGGCCGACGAGGGGGCGGCGCGGGCGCCGCCCCCCGGCCATGGACGCGGCCGTGGCCGCGGCCATCCGTTCGAACATCATTCGAAGGTCCCCCCTTGGGATCGCCGATGGAGGTGACACGCCAGCCGTACGCCTGCCGGGCGCCGGACGTGTCGGGGGGCACTCTGCGCGACTGGACATTGCCCGATCTGCGCGACGGCAGGTCCCGTCCGGAGGGCTCCGACGGCCCTCGGTAGGGTGGCCGACGGGCACCCCAGCGCGAGGAGCGAGGCATGAGCGACGAGGCCCGGAGCGACGGCGCCACCATCGAGGACTACCTCCTGGAGGACCGCACCTTCCCCCCGCCGGCGGGCTTCAAGGCCGACGCGCTGGTCACCGACGCCGAGGTCTACGACGAGGCCGAGGCCGACTGGCAGGGCTACTGGGCCCGGCAGGCCGCGGACCTCCTCACCTGGCGGCGGGACTGGGACACCGTGCTGGAGTGGGACCTGCCCTTCGCCCGCTGGTTCGTGGGCGGCCAGCTGAACGTCAGCGAGAACTGCCTCGACCGCCACGTCGAGGCCGGCCGGGGCGACCGGGTGGCCTTCCACTGGGAGGGCGAGCCCGGCGACACCCGCACCATCACCTACGCCGACCTCCTGGCCGAGGTGCAGCGCTTCGCCAACGTCCTCAAAAGCCTGGGGGTGGGCAAGGGCGACCGGGTCGCCGTCTACATGCCGATGATCCCCGAGCTGCCGGTGGCCCTGCTGGCCTGCGCCCGCATCGGCGCGCCCCACTCGGTGGTGTTCGGCGGGTTCTCGGCCGACTCGCTGGCCGACCGCATCGACGACGCCGACTGCAAGGTGGTCGTCACCGCCGACGGCGGCTGGCGGCGGGGCCAGCCCGGCCTGCTCAAGCCCACCGTGGACGTCGCCCTGGCCGCCACCTCCAGCGTGGAGGCCGTGGTGGTGGTGGACCGCATCGGGGCCTCCGGGGGCGAGGCCGCGGTGGACATGGCCGAGGGCCGCGACCACTGGTACCACGACCTCATGGCCGCGGTCGACACCGACTGCCCGGCCGAGCCCATGGACAGCGAGGACCTCCTCTACCTCCTGTACACCTCCGGCACCACCGGCAAGCCCAAGGGCATCATGCACACCTCCGGTGGCTACCTCACCCAGGTGGCCCACACCCACCGCTACGTCTTCGACCTCCACCCGGAGACCGATGTGTACTGGTGCACCGCCGATGTCGGGTGGGTCACGGGGCACAGCTACGTGGTCTACGGGCCGCTGGCCAACGGGGCCACGTCGGTGATGTACGAGGGCACGCCCGACACGCCGGGCCGGGATCGCTTCTGGGACATCGTCGAGCGCTACGGCGTGACCATCCTCTACACCGCCCCCACCGCCATCCGGACGTTCATGAAGTGGGGCACCGCCGAGCCGGCCAAGCACGACCTGTCGTCGCTGCGGCTCCTGGGCTCGGTGGGTGAGCCCATCAACCCCGAGGCGTGGGTCTGGTACCACCTGCACATCGGCGGCGAGCGCTGCCCCGTGGTCGACACCTGGTGGCAGACCGAGACCGGCGCCATCATGATCTCGCCCCTCCCGGGGGCCACCACCACCAAGCCGGGCTCGGCCACCTTCCCCCTGCCCGGCATCGGGGCCGAGCTGGTCGACAACGACGGCGCCCGGGTGGAGCGGGGCGGCGGCTACCTGACCTTGACCCGGCCGTGGCCGTCCATGCTGCGGGGCATCTACGGCGACCCCGACCGCTACCGGGAGACGTACTGGAGCCGGTTCCCGGGCCGCTACTTCGCCGGCGACGGGGCCAAGCTGGACGAGGACGGCTACCTGTGGGTGCTGGGCCGGGTCGACGACGTCATGAACATCTCGGGCCACCGCATCTCCACCACCGAGGTGGAGTCCGCCCTGGTCGACAACCCCAAGGTGGCCGAGGCGGCGGTGGTGGGGGCCAAGGACGAGACCACCGGTCAGGCCATCATCGCCTTCGTCACGCTCAAGGGTGACGTGGCCGCCTCCGAGGAGGTGGGAGCGGAGCTGCGGGAGCACGTGGCCACCAAGATCGGCAAGATCAGCCGGCCCAAGGCGGTGATCTTCACCGACGACCTGCCCAAGACCCGCTCGGGCAAGATCATGCGCCGCCTCCTGCGGGACGTGGCCGAGGGCCGGGAGCTGGGCGACACCACCACCCTGGCCGACCCCGATGTGGTGGAGGAGATCCGCACCCGGGCCGCCGCCACCCCCACCGAGGACTGACCCGGACGGCCGCCCCGGGCGAGCCCGGAGGATCGGTCCCGGAGCGCAACGTTCCGCGACCGCTCCGGGCGCGTCGGTGATCAGTCCCGGAAGTTGCCGAACTGGAGGGGGACGCCGAAGTCGCCCTCCTTGAGGGAGGTGATGACGGCTTGGAGGTCGTCGCGCTTCTTGCCGGTGACCCGGAGCTCGTCGCCCGAGGCCTGGCTCTGCACGCCCTTCAGGTTCAGGGCCTTGATGAACTTGTTGAGCTCGCGGGCCTTGTCCGAGGAGATGCCGGCGGCCAACTTCACCGTCTGGCGCACGGTGGCCCCCGAGGCGTCCTCGACGTCGCCCCAGTCGAGGCCCTTGAGCGACACCTGCCGCTTCACCATCTTCTCCTCCAGGACCTGGCGCAGGGCCCGGAGCTTGTCGGCGCTGGAGGTGGCGAGCTTGATCTCGCCGTCGCCCAGCTCGACGGAGGAGCCGGTGCCCTTGAAGTCGTAGCGGGTGGCGATCTCGCGGCTCGCCTGGTCGACCGCGTTGCGGACCTCCTGGAGGTCGAGTTCGGAGGACACGTCGAAGCTGGGCATGGCGCCACGCTACCTCCGGGCCGGGGCCGGATCGGGCTGGCTCCGACCCCGGCGGCGGGCGCTAATGTGCCCTCTCCGCACCATGGGTCGGTGCCCGAGCGGCCAAAGGGAGCAGACTGTAAATCTGCCGGCACAGCCTTCGGAGGTTCGAATCCTCCCCGGCCCACCACCATCGCTCGGGCCGTCAGCGCAGCTCCGGCAGTCACGCTCCTCGGGTGTGACGCTTGCCCGACTCGCTGACGGCTCGTAGCGTTTCCCCGCCGATCGAGGCGCCGCCGTCGGCAACGTCGTGCGTCGTCCTTCGCCGGCCCGGGCGATCGCTTCGGGAGGTGGCGGCTGAGGTCAGGGGAGCTCATGGGTCGGTGCCAGAGGAGCAGGCGGCGGGCCGCACACGTCGGGGTGCTCCTGGCCTGTGGCCTGGCCGTGGCCGACCTGGCCGGCCCCGCGGCGGCGGTGTCGCTGGCCCGGGCCCAGGAGGTCACCGATCGGGCCGTGACCCGGGAAGACACCTACGTCACCTCGGTGCCCACCGACGTGCAGCGGATGGTGGTGACGCCCGACTTCCTGGACGGCTACGCCCTGCAGCTCGGGCGCCGGACGGTACGAGCCTTCGCCCCGGCCGCCAACGTGAGCGGCAACCTGCGCATGGTGTGGTGGCCGGCGAGGGCCCCGGCGTCGGTGGACTCCGAGGCGTGCTCCACCTGGGCCCGGTGGCAGACGGCCGTGGGCCAGCCCGGCATCGCTCTGCGGGCCCGCCGGGACGGGGCCCGGGAGCGGGTCATCACCGTGACCAACAACATCCTCTTCGCCGGGCGGTGGGGGTGGAACACGCACCTGTGGGAGAAGGGTCGGCCGGCTCGCCTCATCGGCAGCGTCACCCTCCACGAGGTGTTCGGGTCCCGGCCCCAGGACGTGCCGCCGCTGCCGTGGCGGCTCTGTGCCCGGGCCGTGGGGGCGACGGTGCAGTTCAAGGCCTGGCCGCTCTCCGCGGGAGCGACCGAGCCGGCCTGGGGCGATGCCCGCTACGGGTCGTCGGTGGTGGTCCCGCCGGACTGGGTCTTCCCCGGGCGGTCGGGCTGGTACATCGGCCACCTGGCCCCGGGGGAGTGGTTCGACGGGACCGAGCTGGGGAGCTGGGCCCTGCGGGAGACCAGGGGCGACACCTACGGCCGGGCCATGGAGGCGTGGGCCGAGGGCCTGTACCCGCTGCTGTTCGGCCGGCCGTCCGACGGGGGCCACGGCTACTGGGCCGACCAGGCCATGGGCCGGGGCGTGGAGTGGGCGGTGGCGGCCATGGGCACCACGCCCGAGGCCCGGGCCCGCACCGTGACCGACGTGTACCAGCAGGTGCTCCACCGGGCTCCGGACGCTGGCGGCCTCGCCTACTGGACCGAGCGGCTCCGCACCCGTCCCGACGTCGAGGCGCTCATCCTGGCCGTGGTGATGGAGGGCGAGTTCAGCGGCGCCCGTGACGACCGGGCCTTCGTCACCGACCTCTACGACCGCATCCTGGGCCGACCCGCGGAGCCGGCCGGGGTCGACCACTGGGTCGGACAGCTGGCCCGAGGTGTGGCCCGGGTCAGGGTGGCGTCCCTCTTCGTGCGCTCCCCCGAGAACCGGGTGTCGACCGTGCGACAGGTCCACCAGGAGGTGGTGGGCCGGCCGCCGACCGAGTCCGAGCTGGCCTGGTGGGGCGAGCGCTTCCGGGCGTTGGGCCTCAACCGCCTCCGCCTCCGGTCCGCCCTCGCCGCCTCCCTCGCCCCCCGTCCGCCCGCCACCTGATCGGTTGCCGCCGCACCGGTGGTCAGCGCAGCGCGGGTCGGTGCGATGCGCCTGCGGACCATCCCAAGTGCCTCCGATCGGCGCCCCCTGCCGTCGAGGGGAAGTGGCCGGGTCAGATCGGGTCGAGGGCGCCGAACCGGGCCAGCCAGCGGCCGATGTCGGCGGTGACGATCCGGCCGTCGGCCGGCGGCGCGCCCTCGGCCCGGGCCACCTTCTGGTTCACCCGCTCGATGGCCTTGCGGGCCGAGTCCCGGGACCGGCCCAGCCGGCGGGCAGCCTCGCCGTGGCTGCGAGGGGCCAGGGCCTGGGGCCGGGGGAGGAGGGAGAAGTCCGAGTAGTAGGCCAGCACCACGTCGAGCTCGAGGGGCGTGAGCTCGAGCGGTGGGGGCCCCACCAGGTCGGTCGTGAGGTCGTCGACGTCCAGCCCTTCGTCGTCGCCGTCGTCGGTGTTGCCGGCGGCAGCGGCGGGAGGGCCCTGACCGGGGATCCCGGTGTCTTCGGCCCGGGCGTGGCCGCCGGTGTCCTCACCGGCGGCGGTAGGGCCTGGACCGGGGTCCCGGTGTCTTCGGCCGGGGCCGGGTCGCCGGTGCTCGCCGGAGCCGGTCCGGTGGCGGGGACTCGGACACCGGTGGCGACGCCGGGCCCGCGGTGGTCGTCGGTCTCGCACACGATGTGGGCCGGGGCCCCGGGCCCGCCGATGGCGAAGCACCAGCGGTGGCGCACCGGGACCCACGGGCGGCCGGGTTCGATGGGCACCTCCTCGTAACCCGGCTCGTAGACGTGGAGGAGGCCGGGCCGGGCGCTGAGGTTGAGGGTGCTCCACCGCGTGCCGTCCCAGCGCAGCTCGGCGTGGACCCGCGACACGGTCCACCGGCCTCCGATGCGCTGGTGCCCGACCCGCACGTCGTTCTCGACCCCCCGCCCGATGCGCACGACGCCGTCACGGTCGTGCTCCGAGGCCCAGGGCCCGGGATCCACCCGCAGCCGCAACGTCATCGCCCGGACCTCGTAGCGCCGCCCGCCGCTCCAGATGACATGCGTCGCCTGGCGAGCCCTCCGGACCTCCTCATGCCGCCCACCGCGGAGGTCGTGTGCCGTCCGGCGAGTTCCCCAGGCTCGGGATTGCCGCCGATCGTCCCATCGACCCCAGGGCAGCCGGGGCAGTGATCACTCACGATTTCTTCGGCTCCGGACGCGTCGGGGGGCGCGGGCGCCGGCGAAGGAGCAGCACCGGTCTCGGTGGCTAGCCGGACGTGGGTCACGCCCCGGAGGATGCCAGGCGGCGGAGCACGACGGCGGTGACGTCGTCGCGGCTGCCGGCCGACACCGCCTCGGCCGCCAGGGTGGCGGCCGCATCCTGGGCGGTGGGCGCGGCCCTGACCAGAGCACCGATGCGGGTGGCGCTCAGAGCGTCGGCCACGCCGTCGGAGGCCAGCACCAGCGCGTCGCCCACGCCGAGGTCCACCTCGGTCACGTCGGGCTGGTCGCCGTCCTGGCCGCCGACGACCCGGGTGACGAACCGTCGGGTGGGGTGGCTGGCTGCCTCATCCGGTGTGAGGGTGCCCGACCGCAGCAGGTCGCCGGCCAGGGTGTGGTCGTCGGTGACCTGCCGGCACGCCTCGGTCGTCACGTACCAGGCCGGCGAGTCCCCCACGTGCCCGATGGTCCATCCTTCGTCGCCAGGGCCCGGCTCGGCCACAGGTGCGTCGGAGGCCACCGCCACGACGAGGGTGGCGGCCATGCCGGCGACGCGTGGATCGGCGGCCTGACCCGCCATGACCGCGGCGTGAGCGGCCCGGAAGGCGGCCCGCACCGAGGCCCGATCTCCAGGCGAACCGGTCAGCACTGCGATGGCCGCATCGACGGCCAGCGTCGAGGCCCGGGCCCCGCCGGCGTGGCCGCCGACACCATCGCTGACCACAGCCCACCCGTCACCGGTGGCGGCCCGGTCCTGGTTCTCCCCGTGCGCGCCGGCCCGGGTGGCCGTGCCCACGTCGAGGGAGGGAACCGGGGCCGGCGGTGCGCTCGGACGACCTCGTCGACGGGTCCGGCCGTGGAGGGAACGGAGCATGCTCCATGGGTACCGCTCGATCCGCCGCCCCGAAAGGGCCATTTCTGGCCCCCGGGTTCGTCCGTCCGGGCCGGGGTCAGTCGGCGGGGGTGAGGGCCGGCGTCAGCCGGTCGACGAACTCGGCGATGTCGGCGTTGAGGTTGTGGCGCACCAGGGCGTAGCCCCCGATGACGTCGGCCCCCTTGGCCTCGACCTCGGCCACCAGCTTGGAGAGGGTCTGGCCCGGGTCGACGGCGTAGGTGCAGTAGACGACGGCCTTCTTGCCGGCGAGGGAGGGGAGGCCCCGCAGCTTGCGGCGCCCGGCCGGCTTCTGGCCCATGACGACGATGCCGTCGGTCCAGGTGCCCACGATCACCAGGTCGACTTCCGCCACGGTGGCCTCGTCGACCTCGTCGATGGGGACGGGGGTGGCCTCGACGCGCAGGGCCCGCAGCTCGCTGGCGATGCGGTGGGCCGCCTTCCGGGTGGTGCCGGTGAGGCTGTTGTAGATGATGACGGCCCGCATCGCCGACCCCTTCTCGTCCGTCGCCCTCGTGCCGTCCCTGTCTAGCAGTGCCCCTCGGGGCCGGCCCACCTCCCGGTGCGTCGAGCCCGTGCTGCTCCGTCCCGGTCCCACTGTCGAGGTGGTGTCGTCGGGTCTGTCAGCCGGCGCGTCGGGTCCTAGGTGTGCGGTCGGGGTCCGCACTGCCGATGTCGGGGCGAGGCCCGCCCGGCGTCAGGCCCGTGCTGCGGTCCCGGTTCACGCCGCTGCCAGTCGGGTACGAGCGCCTCTCAGCGGGCCAACACCACACCGCGCCCGGTGCACCCAGCCTGGTCACCACCGTCTAGCTCCCCGGAGCGGTGTCGTCACCCACGGTCGGGGAGTCGGCCCGGGCCGACCCGGGCCCTGGGGGCACGGCCGAGGGTGCGGGCCGCCATCTAATGCTGGAGGTCGCTTCAGGCGGTCGTCTGCCCGGCCTGCTGATGTTCCCCGCTTCCCCGGGCCCTTTGCCTCTCAACTGGGGACGTGCCGTGCCCACCGATGGAACCGCCGGAGCCCGCCCGAGCCGGCTCGATGCCTATGCCCGCGCCCTGGCCGAGGCCAGCGGGGCGCTGGAAGCCGCCCTCACCGGCCTGGTGGGGCAGGTCGAGGCGTGGAACCGCCGGCCCTCCGACGTCGGGGGCCGCATCGACGTCGACCGGGTCCGGGCGGTGGCTCGGGCCTCGGCAGAGCTGGCGGCCCTCGACCGTTGGGTGGGGCGCGTGGGCGCCGCGTTCCGGTCGGCCGACGGACAGCACGGGACGGGCGTCCTCCCGGCCCGGGTGTTCATGGACAGGCCGGGCGGACCGGCCAGCTCAATGCGATGCGAGGTCGTGGCCCCCTGGGCGGTCCGGCGCCGGTTCCAGGTGGTGCGGGACGGCGCCGACGGGCGGGCTCGGGTGATCAGGCTGGCCCTCGACCGGCCGCCGGGGGAGCTGTCGGTGGAGCAGTGGCGCCTGGCGGTCGAGGAGCTGAGGTTGGCAGGCGGCGGCGGTCCGCTCCACGTGGTGGTGCACGGCTGGGGAACCACCACCGGGGGGGCGACGGGAGCGGGGGAGGCGAAGGCCGACCTCTACGACGGGCAGCGGGTCGAGGGGGCCACCGTGCTGGTGGTCGACTGGGACGCAGGCGGGGGCACGGACGCCGGGTGGTGGCGGGTCCCCGGCGACTTCGAGGCCGCCGAGGTGTCGGCCCACACCACCGGGGATGCTCTCGCCGGCGTGCTCACGGCCGTGGCTGCCGCCGACCCCGATGTCGAGGTGGCCGTCAGCGCCCACAGCCTGGGCAACCACGTGGCGGCCCGGGCCCTGTCGCAGATGGAGGACCCGTCAGCCCGCTTCTCGGTCGACTACCTCGCTCTCCAGCCCGCCATCCCGGCCTGGGGGCCGGTGGCCGACCCGGCCGGCTACGGCGCGTTGGCCGACTCTCGGGTGCGGCAGCTGACGGTGACCATCAACGAAGGCGACGACGCGCTCTTCTGGTACGAGGCCCAGGGCCCGGAGGCCCTGGGTGACGAGCCCTCCGACGGTGCCGGCCTCCGGGCCCTGCTGGCCCGGCGCGCCGCCGCTCACCTGCCGACCGAGGTCGTCGACCACGACAGCGCAGCCGGCGGCGGCCACCTGGGCCTCCGTCCCGGCGACGCCCAGCCCCTGGTCCGGGCTCTGGTCCAGCTCCAGGTCGACCGCGCCCACGCTGCCGCCACCGGTGGTTGAGCCGCCCTCGGGCCGCTCGTTGGTCGCCGAGTCACGGGCGCGTCGGTACCGAGTCACGCACGGGTCGGTGAGGCGAAGGATCGCTCTGGGCAGCCGAGCGGTTGGCTCGGGCCTGGGCCCGGGCGGCCTCGTCCCAGGCGGCGCGGAGGCGGCGGAGCTCGACGTCGAGGTCGTTGCCGGCCAGGGCCCTCTCGTGGGCGGCGCGTTCGGCGTCGAACGTGGCCCGGTGGGCGCCAGTCCAGTCGGTGAGAAGGACCGCCGCGTCGGCCCGGGCCGCGAGGTGGGCGCGCGCCGATCGGCGGAGGACGTGGAGGCGATGGCCCAGCATGTCGGCGGCCGCGAAGTCGAACACGACGGCGTGCGCTCCCTCCGCCGCCTCCGGCCGGGCCTCGCATCCGTCTCGCCACCCCACGGCCGTTCCTCCTGTGTCGCCGGTCGCCGTGCCGTACCCGGTCGCGGGCACCGAGCACACCTCGGCGGGGTCAGGGGAGGATGCGTTGCATGACCAGGACGTCGATCCAGCGGGAGAACTTGCGCCCCACCTCGCGCTCGACGCCGACGAGGTCGAACCCGCAGGCCCGGTGGAGGGCGACGGACGCCTCGTTGTGGTCGGCGATGCGGGCGATGACGGTGTGGAAGCCGTGGTCGGTGGCCGTGGCCACCAGCGTGTCGAGCAGGCCCCGGCCGACCCCCTGGCCCTGGTGGGAGGGATCGACGTAGACCGAGTCCTCGACCGTGGTGCGGTAGGCGGGCCGTTCCCGGTATGACGACAGCGACCCGAACCCCAGGACCGTCGGCCCCCGGGTGGCGACCAGCACGGCGTGCGCCCCCGCCCGATCGGCCAGCCAGCGTCGCTGCTCCTCGACGGTGCGGACGACCAGGTCGAACGTGTGGGTCGTCTCCACGACCTCCCGGTTGTAGATCGCCCGGAGCGCCTCGGCATCCTCCAGCGTCGCCGTCCGGATCTCCATCGGCGTCGAGCGTAGAGCGCGCTGCGTGGGCGATCGGGCCATCCAGCCCCTCGACCTTCACTCGAAGGTTAGGGAGTGACCTGGCGTGTGTCGGAGGGTCTTGCGCTTTGAAGAAGCTCCGTATGACGGAAGATGTGACATCGCGCACAGGTCGCAACCCCCTTTCGGGTCTCATGGGCAGGTCGCCATCCGCCTGGGTGGTTCGGCGGCTGCTACCGGCATTCGTACTCATCGAGAGGCAAGGCACCTATGCAACGTGTACTCAATCGGCGTCGGAGTTGGCTTGTGGCCATCGCTCTTGGCGCGTCCGCGATCGTCGCTCCGACGATCGCTCCGACCCCTGCTGGCGCTGTGAACGCTCCGCTGATCACCGAGGACGGCCTCGGGATCCGCGTT
>DASQKY010000050.1 GCA_035630295.1 Acidimicrobiales bacterium
TTCGAGTCGCTGACCCGCGGCGACTACGTGGTCCACGAGGACTACGGCATCGGCAAGTTCGTCGGGGTCAAGCGCATCAAGGCCCGCTCCCCGTCGGACGGCATGGAGCACCAGGTCGACTGCATCCTGCTCGACTTCCAGGGCAGCGACAAGCTGGCCCTGCCGGTCACCGACCTCGGCAAGCTGGAGAAGTACTCCTCCGAGGAGGGGCACGTGCCCGTCCTCTCCAAGCTGGGCGGCAAGAGCTGGGACACCCTCAAGGAGAAGACCAAGAAGTCCATCGTCAAGCTGGCGAAGGACCTCATCGAGCTCTACGCCCGCCGCAGCGTGGTGCCAGGCTACCCCTTCGCCCCGGACTCGCCCCTGCAGAAGGAGTTCGAGGAGGCCTTCGAGTTCGACCTCACGCCGGACCAGGCCAAGGCCGTGGCCGACACCAAGGGCGACATGGAGCGTCCCAAGCCCATGGACCGGCTCATCTGCGGCGACGTGGGCTTCGGCAAGACCGAGGTGGCCATCCGGGCTGCCTTCAAGGCGATGCAGGAGGGCAAGCAGGTGGCGGTGCTGGTGCCGACCACCCTCCTGGCCCAGCAGCACTTCCAGACCTTCTCCGACCGCTTCGCCAGCTACCCGGTGCGGGTCGAGGTCCTGAGCCGGTTCCTGACCGCGGGCCAGGCCCGGGTCGTGGCCGACGGGGTCCGCACCGGCGAGGTGGACTGCGTGATCGGCACCCACCGCCTGCTCTCCGGCGACGTGGAGTTCAAGGACCTGGGCCTGCTGGTGGTGGACGAGGAGCAGCGCTTCGGGGTGGGCCACAAGGAGAAGATCAAGGCCCTCAAGAGCGACATCGACGTGCTCACCCTGTCGGCCACGCCCATCCCCCGGACCCTGGAGATGAGCCTCACCGGCATCCGGGACCTGACCCTGCTCCACACCCCGCCGGCCGAGCGCCAGCCCATCCTCACCTACGTGGGCGAGTACGACGAGCGGGCCGTGTCGGAGGCCATCCGCCGGGAGCTGCTGCGCGAGGGCCAGGTGTTCTTCGTGCACAACCGGGTCCGGGACATCGAGCGCACCGCGGCCCAGCTCCGGGACCTGGTGCCCGAGGCCCGGGTGGCGGTGGCCCACGGCCAGATGGACGAGGGCACCCTGGAGCAGGTGGTGTTCGACTTCTGGGAGGGCCGCTTCGACGTCCTGGTGTGCACCACCATCATCGAGTCCGGCATCGACATGCCCACGGTCAACACCCTGGTGGTGGACCGGGCCGACCGGCTGGGCCTGGGCCAGCTCCACCAGCTCCGGGGCCGGGTGGGCCGGGCCGGCCAGCGGGCGTATGCGTACCTGTTCCACCCGGTCGACATGGCCCTGTCCGAGGAGGCCTACGAGCGGCTCAAGACCATCGGCGAGGCCACCGAGCTGGGCTCGGGGTTCCGCATCGCCATGCGCGACCTGGAGATCCGGGGGGCCGGGACCCTGCTGGGCACCGGCCAGTCGGGCCACATCGCCGCCGTGGGCTACGACCTCTACTGCCAGATGGTGTCCGAGGCGGTGGCCGAGCTGAAGGGCGAGGAGGCCCGGGAACCGGCCGAGGTGAAGCTGGACCTGCCCCTCGACGCCCACCTGCCCGCCACCTACGTGCCCCGGGAGGACCTGCGCCTGGAGGCCTACCGGCGGCTGGCCACCGTCACCTCGCAGGCCGAGGTCGACGACATCCGGGCCGAGTGGGAGGACCGCTACGGCCCGGTGCCCGAGCCCGCGGCCCAGCTCCTGGAGATCGCCCGCCTGCGGGCCGAGTGCCACCGCATCGGCGCCCGGGAGGTGAACGTCACCAAGGGCCCGGCCTTCGGGGGCCCGGCCCACACCGCCCGGGTGTCGCCGCTGGTGCTCAAGCAGAGCCAGCAGCTGCGGCTCCAGCGCCTGTTCCGGGGCGCGGTCTACAAGGAGGACCAGGAGCTCCTGGTGCTGCCCGTGCCCAAGACGCCGGACCTGGCCGGCACCCTGGTCGACCTCCTGCGCCAGCTCGTCCCGGCGGCCTGAGCGCCCCTACCATCGCCGCCGTGACCGCCCTCCCCGCCCGGACCCGTCGCGCCCGTGCCCTCGGGCTGGTGCTGGTGGTGGCCGTCACGGTGGGGGCCTCGGCCTGCAACCCGGGCCGGCCGCCGGCGGCGTCGATCGACGGGACCGACATCTCGGCCGAGCACCTCGACGAGATGGTCCGGGCCGCCACCGCGCTGTCCCCCGAGGCCCGGGAGCTGAGCGCCGGCGACGGGGTCGAGGGGACCTACCGGCTGGCCTCGGCCACCGGGGTGCTCCAGGTGCTGGTGGAGCGGGTGGCCCTGTCCAACGAGGCCCGGCGGCGGGGCATCTTCCCGTCGCCCGAGGACGTCGACGCGGCCGAGGCCGACCTGGCCGAGGCCCTGGGGACCGGAGCCGAGGGCGGCGCCGACCCGGCGGCCGGGACGGAGCTCCTCGACCGCCTGAGCGACGAGACCCGGGCCTGGCTGGTCGACATCAGCGCCGACGTGGTGGCCGTGCGCCGCCAGCTCACCTCCGACCCGCAGGTGCTGCGCGACTTCTACGACGCCAACCCGGAGCGGTTCCTCACCCGCTGCTACCGGGTGGCCCAGCTCCCCGCCGGTGGCGTGGAGGAGTTCGGACGGCGGTACGAGGGCGGGGAGGACTTCGGCGCCCTGTCCGGCGAGCTGTCCACCGACCCGCAGCTGCAGTCCTCGAACGGCGACGCCGGCTGCGCCCCCGACCTCCAGGTCCAGCAGCAGCTCCCGCCCGAGATCTGGGCCGGCATCTCCACCGTGCTGCAGGGGGGCATCGCCGGCCCCTTCTCGGCCGCCTCCCAGCAGGACCCGACCTCCGAGGACGTCCTCTTCTTCGAGGTGGGCCAGCCCTCGGTGGCCCCCTTCGAGCAGGTCCAGGAGTTCCTGAACACCAACATCGACCTGGTGGGCCGCGACCTGTCGGCCCGGCTGCTCTCCGCCGAGCTGGAGGGCGCCGAGGTGCGCATCGACCCCCGCTTCGGCCGGTGGGACGCCGAGGCGCTCGAGGTCGTGGCCCCGTCCGCCCCCGGGCGCTGAGGGGACCGGGCCGGTGACCGGCCGCATCGTGGCCTGCGGCCTGGGCCCCGCCGGCGCCGAGCTGGTCACCACCGAGACCGCCGCCCTGCTGGCCGGAGATCGGCCCGTCCGCCTGCGCACCGGGCGCCACCCGGCGGCCGAGGCCCTGGCCCCGGGTGCCCCCAGCTACGACGCGATCTACGACGAGGCCGACACCTTCGCCGAGGTGTACCGGCGCATCGCCGAGGACCTGCTGGCCACCGCGGCGGCCGGCCAGCACGTGGTCTACGCCGTGCCCGGCTCGCCCCGGGTGCTGGAGCGCACCGTCGACCTGCTGGCCGCCGAGGCGGGGCCGGCCGGGGTGGCACTGGAGGTCCGGCCCGCCCTGTCGTTCCTGGACCTGACCTGGGTGCGGCTCGGCGTCGACCCGTTGGAGGAGGGGGTGCGGCTGGTCGACGGCCACCGCTTCGCCACCGCCGCCGCCGGGCAGCGGGGACCCCTGCTGGTGGCCCACTGCCACAACCGGCGGGTCCTCTCCGACGTGAAGCTGGCGGTGGAGGAGCCCCCCGACGAGCCGGTGCTGGTGCTCCAGCGCCTGGGCTCACCCGACGAGGCCATCACCGAGGTGGCCTGGGCCGACCTGGACCGCAGCGTCGAGCCCGACCACCTGACCTCGCTGTGGATCCCGGCCCTGGCCGCCCCGGTGGCGGCCGAGCTGGTGGCCTTCGCCGAGCTGGTTCGGACGCTCCGCGAGCGGTGCCCGTGGGACCGGGAGCAGACCCACGTCACCCTCACCCGCCACGCCCTGGAGGAGGCCTACGAGGTGGTGGAGGCGGTCACCGCCTGGGACGCCGCCGCCGGCACCGACGCCGAGGTGGACGCGGATGAGCACCTGGCCGAGGAGCTGGGCGACCTGCTGTTCCAGGTGGTGTTCCACGCCACCCTGGGGGCCGAGCGGGGCGCCTTCACCCTGGCCGAGGTGGCCCGCGGCATCCACGACAAGCTGGTCCGCCGCCACCCCCACGTGTTCCCGCCGGAGGGGGGCGAGCTGGCCCCGTCCGACGTGGAGTCGATCACCCGCACCTGGGAGGAGATCAAGCGGGACGAGACGGGCCGCACCAGCGTGATGGACGGTCTGCCCGACGCCCTGCCCTCCCTGCTGTGGGCCCACAAGGTGCTGCGCAAGGCCGACGCCGCCGGCCAGCCGTGGGCCCCGCCGGCCCCGGTGGCGGAGCTGGGCGGCGCCGAGGACCTGGGGGCCCGCCTCCTGGCCCTGGTCCACGCCGCTCGGGCCGCCGACCTGGACCCCGAGACCGCCCTGCGCTCCGCGGCAGCCCGCATCCGCGACCGGGTGCGGGCCACCGAGGACGCCCCCTGACCCGATCGGTGCCGGGCCGCCGAGGATCGGTCGCGTAGCCTCGCGGTCACCATGAGCGAGCGCAGCGAGCGAACCAGACGACACGGGCTCTCTGACGGCGGAGCCGTCAGTGCTCATCGGTGCCCGGCAACCGGCACTTCGCTGGGTGTGAGGACCGATGGGATGATGCGCCGATGAGCACCATCGAGGACGTCGTCGGCCGCGAGATCCTGGACTCCCGGGGGAACCCCACCGTGGAGGTCGAGGTGGTGCTCGCCTCCGGGGCCGTCGGCCGGGCCGCGGTGCCGTCGGGCGCCTCGACCGGGCAGTTCGAGGCGGTCGAGCTGCGCGACGGGGGCGACCGCTACGGCGGCAAGGGCGTGCTCACCGCGGTGGGCCACGTCAACGGGGCCATCCGGGACGAGGTGGTGGGCTTCGACGCCTTCGACCAGCGCAGCGTCGACCGGGCCGTCCTGGACCTAGACGGCACCGACGCCAAGGGCAACCTGGGGGCCAACGCGGTGTTGGGCGTGTCCCTGGCCGTGGCCAAGGCCGCAGCCCGCGAGGGGGGCGTGCCCCTCTACCGCCACGTGGGCGGCACCAACGCCCACGTCCTGCCGGTGCCCATGATGAACGTGCTCAACGGCGGGGCCCACGCCGACAACAACGTGGACTTCCAGGAGTTCATGGTCATGCCCGTGGGGGCGGCCAGCTTCTCCGAGGCCCTGCGGTGGGGGACCGAGACCTACCACGTCCTCAAGGGCATCCTGCACGACAAGGGCCTGTCCACCGCGGTGGGCGACGAGGGCGGCTTCGCCCCCGACCTGCCCGACAACGAGGAGCCGTTGAAGCTCCTGGTCCAGGCCATCGAGAAGGCCGGCTTCACCCCCGGGTCCGACATCGCCATCGCCCTCGACCCGGCCACCAGCGAGGTCCACCGGGACGGGTCCTACGTGCTGGCCGGCGAGGGCCGCACCCTCACCTCGGTCGAGCTGGCCGACTACTGGGCCGACCTCTGCGACCGCTACCCGATCGTCTCGATCGAGGACGGCATGGCCGAGGAGGACTGGAAGGGCTGGGCCACCCTGACCGAGAAGGTGGGCGCCACCGTCCAGCTGGTGGGCGACGACCTGTTCGTCACCAACGTGGAGCGCCTGGAGCGGGGCATCGCCGAGGGGGTGGCCAACTCCATCCTGGTCAAGGTCAACCAGATCGGCTCCCTGACCGAGACCCTGGACACCGTGGCCCTGGCCACCCGCTCCGCCTACACCGCGGTGATGTCGCACCGCTCGGGCGAGACCGAGGACGCCACCATCGCCGATCTGGCCGTGGCCACCAACTGCGGGCAGATCAAGACCGGGGCCCCGGCCCGCAGCGACCGGGTGGCCAAGTACAACCAGCTCCTCCGCATCGAGGAGGACCTGGGCGAGGCGGCCGCCTTCCCGGGGGCCGCGGCCCTGGCCCGGGGGGCCGGATGAGCCGGGACCGCTCCGCGACGCCGAGGCGTTCGGGGCGCCCGACGCCGTCGGCCCGGGCCCGCCGCCCCGGCCGCCGGGTGGCCGTCGGGCTGGCCGTGTCGTTCGTGCTGATGCTGGTCCTGCTGGTGGGCGTGTTCCCCACCCGCCAGTGGTGGGCCCAGCGCGACGAGCTGGGCCAGCGCCGGGAGGAGCTGGCCCGCCAGCAGGACGAGAGCGAGCAGTTGGAGCAGCGCATCGCCACCCTCCGGACCGAGGAGGAGGTCGAGCGCCTGGCCCGCGAGGAGTTCGGCATGGTCCGCCCCGGCGAGGAGGCCTACCAGATCCTGCCGCCCCCGGTGGCGCCGGTCGACCTGCCCGACACCTGGCCCTTCACCGGGGCCGACGACTGGCTCAACCGCTGACGGCGCGGGCGGCGTCCAGCCGCCCGGGCAGGGCGCCCCACCAGGCGTCCACCGCGGCCTCGGCCCCGGCCAGGGGCGCGGCCCGCCCGCCCAGGGCCCCGGCCACCGTGTCGAGGGCCGCGCCCATCTCCGCGGGGTCGGCCACGGCCAGCTCGGCGGGCAGGCCGGCCCGCTGGGCCAGGCCCTCGGCCTTGCCCCGGTAGTAGGGCGAGGCCGCACCCAGCACGGTGGGGAGCCCGGCGGCCAGGCCGAACAGGGCGGCGTGGAACGACTGGGTGGCCACCCCGACGGCGCCGGCCACCAGGGCCACCAGGCGGCGGGGGTCGGGCCCGCAGTCGACGAGGTGCCACGGGACCCGGAGGTCGGTGGTGGCCCGGATCTGGGCCAGGGTGGCGATCTCCGGCTCGGGGTCCTGAGCGTTGAGGGCCACGCCCCGTACGTCCCACCCCCGCTCGGCGGCCAGCGCGTCGGCGGCCACCGCCCAGGCCCGGGCCGGGTCGCGGGCCGGGTCGCCCACGTAGCCGGCCCGACGGAGGCTGACCACCAGCGTGGGCCGGTCCGGCCGGTCGAGGTCCGGGGCGGCCAGGCCCAGGGCGTCGTCGCCGGTGGCGGCCACCCGGGTGGGGTCGACCCCGGGCAGGGACCGGGCCAGGGCGGCCGAGGCCTCGTCCCTGGTGGCCACGGCCGCCGCTCCGGCCAGGAGGCCGGCGGCCAGGGCCCGGTCGTCGCCGGGGTCGAGGGGGCCGATGCCCTGGCCCGAGCAGGCGTAGGGCACCCCGGCGGTCCGCAGGGCGGCGGCCAGCACGGCCCGCGGGCCGATCAGGCCCTCGGACCACGACGACGACAGCGAGCCGCCCCCCAGGACCACGGCGGCGGCGTAGGCCCCGGGCTCCAGGGGTCGCCACCGACCCTCGCCGATGCGCAGGGCGGCGGCGGCGTGGTCGAGGGCGGCGTCCAGGCGGCCCAGCTCCTCCATGCGGAGGCCGGGGAGGACGTCGATCAGCGGCCCCAGCCAGCGCACCGGCGTCGGGAGCTCGGACGGCGCGGCACCGTCGGTGACCAGGTCGAGGGCGACGTCGTCGCCGAACGCCCCCCGGAGGCGCTCCAGCCCCCGCACGGTGATGGCGTCGTCGCCCAGGTTGGCCACCCCGCCGGGGGCGATCACCAGCAGCCGCCGGGCGGGGGCGGCCACCGGGGCCGGGTCCGACGGGGCCGGGGCCAGGTCGGGGTCGAGGGCGACGGCGGCGGGCGTGGCCCACAGGGGACCGGTGTCGGGGTGGACGGCCACCGCCGCCACCCCGGCCAGCGGGTCGGGCCCCTGGAACCGGCCGGCGGGGTCGAAGACCCGGGCCACCCGGCGGGCGCCGATGCGGGGGTCCGACACGGTCAGGTGGAAGGCGGTGTCGAGCACCCGGTAGCGCCCCACCAGCGTGGGGACGAAGGCCAGCAGGAGGCCGGCCCGGGCCACCCGGTGGATGGTGGCCCAGTCGTCGACGTGCTCCAGCAGGGGGTCGGGGTCCCACCCGCCCAGGGCCCGGAAGGCGGCCACGTCGGTCAGGGCCATGGTGTCGACGTAGTTGGCCCGGAACAGGGCCTCGGTCGGGGGCTCGTTGGAGATCGGCCCGTGGGGGGTGCCGTCCTCGCCCTCCTGCACCACGGTCCCGTAGGTCAGGGCGGCACCGGTCGTGGTGGCCACCCGGTGGAGGTCGAGGACCCCGTCGGGGAAGGCGGTGTTGTCGGCGTCGAGCTGGAAGGCGTGGGTGGTGGGCGAGACGTGGAGCAGGGCGGTGCGGGCCCGGGCCAGCCCCAGGTTCACCTCGGCGCGGACGACCCGGACGCGCTCGTCGCCGGCGGCCAGGGCCGCCACCACCTCCGCGGTGCGGTCCGAGGAGGCGTCGTCGAGGACCAGGACCTGGCCCTGCTGATCGGCCGGGAGCCGGTCGAGCACGGCCAGGCCCGACCGCACGGCCTCGGGCAGCAGCTCGCCGTGGTTCCAGCACAGGGTGAAGATCGAGAGGCCGGGTCGCAGGGTGGTGGGCGGGCCCAGCGCCTCGTGCAGGGCCCGGGCCGCGGCGGCCCGAGCCGGGGCGGCGACGGCCCGCAGGAGGGCGGTGGCGTGGGCCTCGACCGCCACGTCGACCTCGGACAGGCCGTGGTCGAGGCGGGCCAGCCCCTCCACCCACCCGGTGGCGGCGTCGTCCAGGGCCTGGGCCCGGGCCTGCAGGTCGTCGAGGCTCGTGTCGGACCGGTGGCGGAGGTCGCCGAGCTCGTGGCGCAGCGTGTCGAGGGCGGCCCGGAGCGCCGCCAGCTCGGCGCTGGCGGCGGCCACCGCCGCCGGGGCCTGGCGGGCCCGGGAGGCGTACTCCCGCGCCCGGGTGGCCGGGCCCGGCTGGTCGGTCGGGCGCTCAGGCACGGTAGGCCCCGGCCATCAGGTCGCGCTCGGCCGACCCCCGCAACAGGTGCTCGACCACCGGGCCCCGTCGGGCCGCCACCGCGGCCGGTGACAGGTCGAGGCCGGGCACGTCGGACTCGGCCACCACCAGGCCGGCCAGGGGCGGGTCGAGGGCCGCGGCCAGGTGGTGGGCGGCGGCGTCGGGCATGACCTGCAGGGGGAGCAGGCCGTGCTCCACCGCCTCGACCACGCGCAGCGGCTCGAGGTCGCCCTCGGCGCGCCACCACAGCCGGGCCCGGGCCGTGGCCAGCAGCCGGGCCACGGCGTCGGGGTCGAGGCCGGGGGCGGCCCGGGGGGCCCACAGGATGCCGGGCAGGTAGCAGGTGCCGGGGCCGTGGTGGGCCTGGAGCCGGGCGGCCAGGACGGCCTGGTGGACGTCCCGGTCGTCGTCGCGGATGTGGTGCTCCACCACCGCCCAGGCCCGGGTCCCCCCGAGGTCCCGCCGGGCCCGGGCCCGGACCCGGTCGTGATCGGCGAGGGCGGGGCGGAGGGGCACCGTGCCCGGTCGCCAGCCCAGGGGCGCGGGGGTGGGGCCGTCGGCCGTGCCCGTCGTGGCCCGGAGGGCCCGGGCCACCCGGGTCGGCACCCCCGGGCCGGCCAGGCCCGGTGGGCTCCAGTCGCCCCAGCGGGCCCGGGGGGGCGCCCCGGCGCTCAGGTCGCGCACGTCGGCCCACGCTCGGCGCAGGTCCTCGTGCTCGGGGGGCAGCTCGTCGGCCAGGCGGGCGGCCAGGCCGCTGGTGTCGGCCGGGCCGAGGCGGACGGTCCGGACCGCCTCCGGGGTGGGGGCCACGTCGAAGCCCCCCCCGTGGTCGGGGTCGCCGGCCAGCAGCAGGCCGCTGGAGGTGGAGAGGCACTTGGAGCACCGGCCGCAGTTTCCGGCCGTCCCGCCCTCCCAGCACACCTGCAGCGTGGCCCGGGCCCGCCGGTGGCCGAGGATGTGGGCCAGCCGTTGGAGGCGGTCCCGGTCGGGGTTGCCCAGGACCACCTCGGTGGCCGGCGTGGACAGGAGGGCCAGGAGGGCGGGGTCCGAGCCGTTGCCCATGGGGACGGCGGCCCGGTTGACCCCGGACAGCACCAGGCGAGCCATCCCCGCCGCCGCCACCAGGCCGGTGCTGACCAGGACCGGGCCCACCACCGCGCCCCAGGGCTGGAGGGGGTCCAGGAGGTCGCGGGCCGTGGTGCCCAAGGAGACCAGGGTCAGGCCCAGCTCGGCGGCCACCGCCCGGTGCCCGGCCTCCAGCTCGGCGTGCAGGGGGGCGTCGGTGGGGCGGGGCCCGTGGAACACCGAGACCAGGTGGGTGACGCGAGCGGGCGGGGGCGCGTCGAGCAGGTCGAGGAGCGTCGACCAGGAGTCGGCCCCCCGGGTGAAGAACAGCCCGACGCCGGTGCCGGTCCGGGCGGCCGGGGCCTCCTCGGCGGCGCGGACGGCGATCGGGTCGGTGCCCCACCGGCGGGCCAGCAGGTCGGCGACGGCCATCGCGGCGTCCCGGGCCGCCGGGTCGACCGGGCCCTCGACCTCCAGGTCTTCTCCCCGGGCCGCGGCCACCGTGGCCAGGGTGGGCAGGGCCGGGGAGGCGGTGGGGTCCAGCAGGTCGGCGTGGGCCCGGGGCAGGCTCACCTCCAGCGGCGGGAGCTCGGTCCCGTCGGCCGCCACCAGCTCGGTGCGGACCACCAGGGTGGGTCCGTCGACGCGGGTGATCGGGGACCGGGCACGCACGACGGCGGATCGTAGGCCAGGGCGCCCGGAGCCCCGGTTGGCGGGGCCCGGACCGGGGATCGGTAGCGTCGGGGCCGTGCGACCCCCCGTCGACCCCGAGGCCGATCGCGCCGCGGTGGCCGCCCTGCTGGGCCGGGAACCGGAGGGCACCTTCGAGGTGGTGGTGCGCCACGCCGACGGGGGACCGGTGGTGATCCGCAACGCCCCGCTGCTGCCCTCGGGCCGGCCCATGCCCACCCGCTACTGGCTGGTGGGCGAGCCCGAGCGCACCTGGGCCGGTCGGCTGGAGAGCGCCGGCGGTGTCGACCGGGCCGAGGCCGAGGTCGACCCCGACACGCTGGCCGCGGCCCACCGGCGCCACGCCGCCGAGCGCGACGCGGCCCTGCCCGCCGGCCACCGGGGGCCCCGGCCGGCCGGCGGTGTGGCCGGCACCCGCCGGGGGGTCAAGTGCCTCCACGCCCACTACGCCTGGTGGCTGGCCGGGGGTGACGACCCCGTGGGGGCCTGGGTGGCGGCCCACCTGCCTGAGGTGGGGGGTGGCCCGCCCGGCACCGGGGGGCCGGCCGTCACGCCGCCGCCCCCGGTCGCACCGCCGCCCGCCCGACCCGCGCCCGGGGTCGCCCCCGGGGCCGCACCCGAGCCCGAGGGAGCCCGCCGGTGACCGGCGCGCCGGTGGCCGCCATCGACTGCGGCACCAACTCGACCCGCCTGCTGGTGGCCGCCCCCGACGGCGACGGTGGCCTGCGCACGGTGACCCGGCTCATGCGCATCACCCGGTTGGGGGCCGGCGTCGACCGCACCCGGGCCCTCGACCCGGCGGCCGTGGCCCGCACCCAGGCCGTGCTGGAGGAGTACCGGACCGTCATGGACGACCACGGCGTCGCCCCGGGCCGGGTACGGGTGGCGGCCACCTCGGCGGCCCGGGACGCCACCGACCGGCAGGCCTGGTTCGACCAGGTGGTGGCCACGGTGGGCGTCGCCCCCGAGCTGCTGATCGGCACCGAGGAGGCGGCCCTGTCCTTCCGGGGAGCCACCGCTGGCCTCGACCCGGCCCGGGGGCCGTTCCTGGTCGTCGACCTGGGGGGCGGCTCGACCGAGCTGGCGTGGGGCACCGAGCGGGTCGAGGCCTCGATGTCGTTGGAGATCGGCTGCGTGCGCCTGACCGAGCGCTTCATCGCCAGCGACCCACCCCGGCCCGAGGAGCTGACCGCGGCCATCACCTACGCCGAGGCGTGGTTCGACGACGTGCTGCGCGACATGCCCGGGGCGGCCGCGGCCCCGACGGTGATCGGCCTGGCCGGGACGGTGAGCGCGGTGGCCGCGGTGGAGATCGGCCTGGCCACCTACGACCGGGACCGCCTCCACCACTTCACCCTGACCAAGGAGGCGGCCGAGGACGTGTTCCGGACCCTGGCCACCGAGGCCCGGGCCGACCGGGTCCACAACCCGGGGCTGGAGGAGGCCCGGGCCGACGTCATCATCGGCGGGTGTTGCGCCCTGGTGGCCCTGTACCGCCGCCTGGGGCTGGAGGAGCTGCTGGTCTCCGAGGCCGACATCCTCGACGGCCTGGCCCTGTCGCTCCTGGGCTGACCGGTCAGGGCCGGGGGCCGGACGGCCGGTCGTGCGGGGCCGGCGTGATCGTGCGAAGGTGGGGCCGATGCGCCGCGAACGGACCACGGAGCGGCCCCGCCCGGCCCCCTCCCCCGGCCCCGAGCCGCCGCGCTCCGCCGCCCTGTTCGGGCGCCAGGTCATGCTCCGCCCCCTGGTGCTGTCGGACTTCGGGACGTGGAGCGAGGTGCGCGAGCGGTGCCAGGACTGGCTCCTGAAGTGGGAGCCCAGCCGCCAGGTCGGCGCCCCCGACCCCACCGTCGACCGCGACGCCTTCGGGGTGCGGTGCGCGGCCCGGCAGCGGGAGCGGGCCCTGGGCACGGGCCACGGCTTCGGCATCTTCCACGAGGGCCGCTTCTGCGGCGAGATCAACCTCAACACCATCCAGCGGGGCCCGTTCCAGAACGCGTACGTCGGCTACTGGATCGACGAGGCGGTGGCCGGCCGGGGGCTCATGCCCGAGGCGGTGGTGGTCCTGGCCCGCTACGCATTCGAGGAGCTGGGCCTGCACCGGCTCCAGATCTCGGTCATCCCCCGCAACCGGGCCAGCCGCCGGGTGCCGGAGAAGCTGGGCTTCCGCGACGAGGGGGTGGCCCAGCGCTACCTGGAGATCAACGGCGAGTGGGAGGACCACATCCGCTACGCCCTCACCTCCGAGGAGTGGGACGAGCGGGGCGAGGAGCTGGAGATGGCCTGGTTGGCACCCCGCTGAGGCGGGTCAGGCCGGGTCGCCGTCGCGGGCCACGGCGGGGGAGTGGCGGAAGAACTGCTCCACGTCCTCCTCGTAGCGGTACTCCGAGTCGCGGTCGCCCACCGTCTTGCGGAGCCGCACGGCCTGGATGAAGGCGTCGGCCGCCCCGGCCGAGGTGTGGCGGTAGGTGAAGCCGGCCTCCTTGAGGCGCCGGTTGTCGATGCCCCGCCCGTAGCGCAGCAGGTCGAGCAGCTCGGGGGGGATGTCGACGCCCAGGCGGCGCAGGGGCTCGGCGGCCAGGTTGGTGGCCACGAAGGGCAGCGGGATGGTGGGCTTGCCGCAGATGCGGGCCGTCTCGCTCCACGGCAGCAGCCCGTCGCCGGCCACGTTGTAGATGCCGGAGCGGCCCTCGCCGATGGCGAAGAGCAGCGAGCGCACCACGTCGTCCTCGTGGACGAGCTGGAACCCGGGGTCGAAGCCGAGCACCGAGGGCACCGCCGGCAGTCGCAGGGCCTTGCTGAACGGCGTGCTGAGGCGGGGCCCGAGCACGTTGCAGAACCGCAGCAGGGTGACCTCGACGTGGGGGTTGTCGATGGCGAAGTCCCGGACGTAGCCCTCGACCTCCAGCAGGCTGCGCTCGATGCGGGTGCGGGGGGTGGCCTTGCGGCTCATGGTCTCGGTGAACCACCGGGGGTCCCGGGGGGTGGCCCCGTAGACCAGGGCCGAGGACTTGACCACCACGTTGCGCACCGTGCTGCCGGCCGCCGAGGCCGCCGCGAACAGGTTCATGGTGCCGATGACGTTGGTCTCGTGGAGCTGGCGGCCCGAGACCTGGGTGCTGTCCACCACCAGGAAGGTGTGGACGATGGTGTCGACCCGGGTGGCCGACACGATGCGGGACAGGATCGAGTAGTTCTCGTCGGAGCGGACGTACTCGGTGCGCTCCAGGTGGACCTTCGGCTCCTCGGTGTCGAGGCCGATCACCACCTCCACGTCGGGGTCGCGCTCGAGGGCCTGGGCCAGGCGGCCGCCCCAGAACGTGCCCAGGCCGGTGACCAGGACGCGCCGTCCCATCGCCGCCTACCCGAACCAGACCGAGCGGCGCTGCTGGAGCATGTCGTACAGCGCGGCCTGGATGCTCTGGCGGATCTCCTCCGAGGCGTCCATGATCCGGCTCCGCGAGTAGCGGTCCTGGTCCGGGGGGACGTCGAAGGTGACCGGCTCCAGCACCCGGATCTTGAACTTGGCCGGGAAGTAGGCCAGGGCGCCCAGCGGCCCCAGGGCCAGCATGTTGGCGGTGATGGGGAAGTAGGGCAGGCCCAGGGCCTTGGCCACCGCCGGTACCCGGGCCACGGTGGGCATCGACTCCTCCGCCCCGACCACGGCGATGGGCACCACCGGGACGCCGGCCCGCATGGCGATCTCCACGAAGCCGCCCCGGCCGAAGCGCCGGAGCCGGTAGCGCTCCTGGTAGGTCTTGGCCGGGCCCTTGGTGCCCTCGGGGAAGACCAGGGCCAGCTGGCGCTGCTCCCGCAGCAGCCGGTAGGCGTTGTCGGGCTGGGCCACCACCCCGCCGTTGCGGGCCCACAGGGTGCCGACCACGGGGACCGACTTGAAGAAGTGGTCGGCCAGGCCGTACACGGGCCGGCCCATCTCGGTCTCGATGCCGTGCATGATGGCCGGGGCGTCGGAGGGCACGGCGGCGGCGTGGTTGGCCACCAGCAGGGCCCCGCCGTCGGCCGGGATGCGGTCCATGTGCTCCCACTCGACCCGGAACCACCGCTCGTAGACGGGGGCGTAGAGGCGGCGGGCCAGCTCCCGCATGTGCTCGCTGCGGCCCCACTCGTCGACGTCGCTGCGCCGGGGGTCGGGCAGGGGCTCGGGCTCCTCGGCGGGCCGGGGCAGCGAGACCGGCACCAGGGCGGTGGAGCGCTCCTGCGTGGGCCGGGCCATCCGCCGATGGTACCGGCCGGTCGCCGAGACGTCGCCAGGGGAGGGTCCGCCGCCGGGCCGGAGCCCCTGGTCCTGGTGGCTCGAGACGGGTGCATAGGCCGTCGATGGCGTCCGTCGCCCGAACCGCCGGTTCGGACCTGTCACCGCTGTCTCCTGGGCCGGGCGGGCCAGGGGGTCAGGCGTCCCAGTGGGCGGCGGTGTCGGCGGGGGCGTCGAGGTGGGCCCGCCCCACATCGCACTGCTCCAGCAGGGGACACCAGCGGCAGCCCCCCGACGGGCGCCGCACCGGCTCGTCACCCCCGAAGCGGAGGCCGACGATGCGCTCGACGCCGTCCACGGTGCGGGCCACCGCGGTGGCCAGCATGTCCTCCGTGACCTCCTCGACGTGGAGCTCGCCGGACTCGAGGTACGAGGTGGCCACGGCCCGGGGTGGCGTCCCGATGCGGAGGGTCTCGACCAGGGCATAGAAGCGCAGGTCGTCGCGGTGGTGGAGGGCGAAGCGCCCCGTCTTGAGGTCGACGATGACCTTGCGGGCGGTGAGGCCGTCGGGGTGGCCCAGGGAGATGTCGACCTTGCCGTTCAAGGAGATGCGGCGGCCCAGCAGGTCCTGGCGGACCGAGGCCTCGGTGACCGGTCGCCAGCTCCTCTCCAGGGTGGGCCAGATCTCGTCGAAGGCGGCCACCTTGGCGATGGCCGCCGACCGGACCTCGGCCCGGTCGTCCTCGTCGCAACGCTCCAGCCAGTCGCCCATCCACCGCTCGGAGCCGGAAAGGCGCTCGAGGGCCCGGTCCACCAGGTCCCCGGGGTCACGGGGTCGGGCGCCGTGGATGCTGAGCTCGATGGCCTTGTGGGCCACGGAGCCGATGACCACGGGGACCGAGGGCGTGAACCCGGCCTCGTCCTCTGCCTGCCAGCGGGCCTCGCACCCGTGCACGCCGGCCAGGGCCCGCTTGTTGACGAACAGCGTGGTCCCGTCGGGGATGGCGGTGGCGGGGCCCGAGAGCTCCCCCTCCAGGAGGGCCCGCAACCGGTCCCGCAGATCGGCGGGGAAGGTGGGCCGGTCAGCCGGGGCGGCGCTCAGTCGGGCCAGGGTGTCGCTCTGGGCCGGGGTGAGGGCGGGGACCTCGGGCAGCGGGACGGGGTCGGCCACCACCGGAGGCTACGGGCCGGTCCGCTGTCGCGGGGGGTCTTCATGATGGGTCCCATGGATGCCACCGCCGTGCACTTCGCCACCGCCGCCCGGCTGATCGGCGAGGCGGCCCGGGCCCGGGGCCTGGTGGTGCCGGCCTTCCGTTGCCCGCCCCGGTTGCCGGGGGCGGCCCGGACGTTGCGGCGGTGGTCGGGTGGGGGGGCCACGGTGTCGGTCGAGGTGCGGGGCCGGCCCCGCGAGGCGGTGGTGGCCGACATGGTCGAGGGGGTGGTGGTGGTCAACGGGGTGGAGGGCGCCGATGCCACCCGGTTGCGCACCGCGCTGTGGGAGTCGGTGCTGGCCGGGCCCGAGCGCGAGGAGGTGGTGGCCGCCTGAGTGCCATGTAGCGTCGCCCTCTCCCATGGCGCCGTCCCGTTCTCCCCGTCCCGATCGGGCCGCCGCCGTGGTGGTGTGCGTCCCCGGCCTGGAGGATGTGGTGGCCGCCGAGCTCTCCGCCCTGGGCATCACCAACCGCCCGGCCGGGGCCGGCGCCCTGGCCGCCCGCATGACCGACCGGCAGCTCTACCTGGCCAACGTGGCCCTGGCCTCGGCCACCCGCGTCCTGGTCGAGGCGGGGGAGGTCACGGCCCGCAGCTTCGCCGCCCTGGAGGACCGGGTGGCCGCGGTCGACCTGGGGCCGTGGGTGGCCCCGGGTGTGGCGGTGCGGTTTCGGATCTCCAGCCACCGTTCCCGCCTGGTCCACACCGGAGCGGTCGAGGAGCGCCTGCGGCGGGTGTGGCGCCTCGGCCCGGCGCCGGCGCCCGACGTGGAGGCCGCGCTGGTGGTGGTGCGCATCGACCGCGACCGGTTCTCGTTCCGGGTCGACTCCTCGGGGGCGCCCCTGCACCACCGGGGGTGGCGGGGACCGGCGGCCAAGGCCCCCCTGCGGGAGACGGTGGCCGCCGCCGTCCTCACCGCCTCGGGGTGGCAGCCGGGCCAGCCCCTGGTCGACCCGTTCTGCGGCTCGGGCACCCTGCCCATCGAGGCCGGCCGCCGGGCCGCGGGCCTGGCGCCCGGTGGGTCCCGGTCCTTCGCCTTCACCCGCTGGCCGTCGTTCGCCCCTGGCACCTGGGCCTCGGTCCAGGCCGCGGCTCGGCCCCCGGACGACCCGCCCACTCCGGTGGCGCCCCTGGTGGCCCGCGACCGGGACGCCGGGGCGGTGGCGGCCACGGCCGAGAACGCCGAGCGGGCCGGGGTGGCGAGCCTGGTCACCGTGGAGCACGGCGCGGTGTCGGCCGCCGCTCCGCCGGAGTGCGCCGACCCGGGGTGGATCGTGGCCAACCCGCCGTGGGGGGGCCGGCTCCAAGGAGGCGGGGACCTCCGCGACCTCTACGCCCGGCTGGGCCAGGTGGCCCGGGAGCGGTTCCCGGGCTGGGGCGTGGCCCTGCTGATGGCCGACCCCCGGTTGGCCGCGGCCACCGGGCTGCCGGGGCAGGTGCGCCTGCGGACCCGGGCCGGGCCCACGCCGGTGTCGCTGGTGGTCACCGCCCCCGGCGCGGCCTGAGGGTCAACCAGCCGGTCGGGTCAGAAGCGCCACTGGCCCGCCATGGTGGTGGGCCGGGGGGCGTAGCCCATCCGCTCGAAGTGGCCCTGGTGGAGGGCGATCTCGAAGCTGTGAGGGTCGGCCGTCCAGGCCGCCCCCTCGGCCACCGGTCCCCGGCACGGGGCCGACGCCGCAGCGATGTCCACGTCGAGGTCGATGTCCAGGTCCTTGGTGGGCGTGGTGACCAGGGTGGCGCCCAGGTTGAGGGCGTGGCGGTCCCGCTGGGTCAGGAACCAGGTGTCGCTCTCGGTGCCGGGTCCCTCGGGTGGGGCGCCGAGGAAGCGCCACTCCAGGAACCGCAGCACGGAGGTGTGGTCGTAGAGGCGGTGGTCGAGCGAGCCGGGCTGGGCGAAGGGCGAGGCCACCACGGTGGGCACCCGGAACCCGGCTTGGCCGAAGTCTTCGGCGTCGTCATCGCTGGCTCGGTCGTCCTGGAAGTGGGGCAGGGCGGCGTGGTCGAAGAAGCCGCCCCACTCGTCGTAGGTGAGGACGAACAGGCCCGACTCCCAGTGGGGGGAGCGGGCGAAGGCCGCGAACACGTCCCGGACGAAGGCCTCGCCGGAGCGGATGTCGCCGTGGGGGTGGTTGTCGGTGCGGGTCTCTTCCAGGAAGCCGGGGTCCACGAAGCTCACCGCGGGCAGGGTGCCGTCCTCGCAGCGGGAGAAGTAGTCGTCGACCGAGGAGGTGATGCCCCCCAGCCGGCTCCCCCACAGAGCGGTGACCGGGAGGTCGGAGTAGAAGTAGCGGGCGTCGACCCCGGCCGCGGCCAGGCGCTCCCAGATGGTGTCCCAGGCGAAGCCGTCGCCGCTGGTGGCGAAGTCGTTGCTCTTGTTGCCGCCGGACTGGGCGGAGTGCAGGTACTCGCGGTTGGGGTAGGTGGGCCCCAGCACCGAGGAGAAGTGGTGGTCGCACACGCTGAAGCGACGGGCCAGCTGGCTGGTGAAGGGCAGGTCGTCGCCGAGGTAGTAGCCGAGAGCGAAGATGTCGTTGCCGCTCCCCTCGGCCAGGAAACCGCCGTCGCGCTGGGCCCGGCCCGACACCCAGCCGTGGCCGGGGTCGGGGTGCCCGCAACCTCGCCACGGGTTGCCGTCGGCCAACACGGTGCTCATGTGGTCGGTGATGACCCCCTTGCCGGCGGTGTCGACGTAGCGCTGGCCCAGGTAGCCGGCGATGGCGAACTCGCCGTAGGCGCGCTTGCCCGCCTCCAGCCAGGCGTCGTCGGTCGACAACCAACCCAGCCAATGGTCGAAGGAGCGGTTCTCCATCATCATCACCACCACGTGGTCGATGGGGGAGCTGGAGGCCGGCCCGTTGAGGATGGAGTCGGCCGGGACGATGGTCGGCCCGGTGGGGTGATAGGCCGACACCTCGGGCTGCCTGGTGGTGCTCTTGGGCGGTCGGGTGGTCGTCGAGCTGGGCGGAGCCGAGGCGCCGTCGTCGTCGGAGCAGGCACCCAGCACCCCGCCGGCCACCAGGGCGCCCCCGGCCAGCCCCGCTTGGCGGAGGAACGTGCGTCGATCCATGTGGGCCAACCCCCTCTGGTGGAACCGCGGCGCAACCTACCCGCCGGCCGTCGGGGCAGTGGGTCACGTCCGTCCTGAGCGCCCTCCGGGCATGTTCTTGACCACCCGGTCAAGCGGGAGATCCCGGACCGTCGTATCCTGCGGGGACACCGGACCGGAGGTCGGAGCGATGCTGGACGTGGTCATCAGGGGCGGCACGGTCATCGACGGCACGGGGGTGCCGGGCGTCACCGGTGACGTGGGCGTGCGGGACGGGCGGATCGTGTCCGTGGGCCGCGTCGACGAGGCCGCCCGCCGGGAGGTGGACGCCGACGGATGCCTGGTGACGCCGGGCTTCGTGGACGTCCACACCCACTACGACGGCCAGGTCACCTGGGACGACGCCCTGGAGCCGTCGGCCACCAACGGCGTGACGTCGGTCGTCATGGGCAACTGCGGGGTCGGCTTCGCCCCGGTGCGCCCCGGCGACACCGACGCCCTCATCGACCTGATGGAGGGGGTGGAGGACATCCCCGGCTCGGCCCTCCACGTGGGCATGCCCTGGGGCACCTGGGAGTCCTTCGCCGACTACCTCGACCTGCTCGACGGCCGGGAGTACGCCCTCGACGTGGGCACCCAGCTACCCCACGGGTCGCTGCGCTTCTACGTCATGGGGGAGCGGGGGGCGGCCAACGAGGACGCCACCGCCGAGGACCTGGAGCAGATGACGGCCCTGGTGCAGCAGGCCCTGGAGGCCGGGGCGCTCGGGGTGTCCACGTCCCGGACCATCGGCCACCGGTCCGTGTCGGGCCGGCCCGTCCCCGGCACCTTCGCGGCCGAGGACGAGCTGCTGGCCCTGGCCCGGGGCATGCGGTCGGCCGGCAGCGGGGTGTTCGAGGCCATCGTGGCCGGCACCATCGGCCGCCTGGACGGGCTGGGGGGCGAGAAGGCCACCCCTCTGGAGGAGGTGCCCCTGCTGGAGGCGGTGTCGACGGCCAGCGGCCGGCCGGTGACCTTCACCGTGGCCCAGCTGTTCGAGGACCCGGGCCACTGGCGCCGGGTGCTCGACGCCGCGGCCGAGGCCAACGGGCGGGGGGCCCGCCTCCACCCGCAGATCATCCCCCGGTCGGTCACCATCATGACCAACCTCGACACCTACCACCTGTTCCGGGGCCGGCCCACCTACGAGAAGGTGGCCGACCTGCCGCTGGCCGAGCGGGTGGCGGAGATGCGCCGGCCCGAGGTGCGCGACGCCATCCTGGCCGAGCGGCCGGCGGCCGGGGCCCGGCCCGACCTTTCGGACAACCTGACCGCACTGTTCTCGGTGGCCCTGCCGTTGACGTTCCCGCTGGTCGAGCCGGTGGACTACGAGCCGCCGTTGGACGCCTCGGTGACGGCCCGGGCCTTCGCCCTGGGGGTCGACCCCGAGGCCCACATGTACGACCTGCTCTTGGCCGACGAGGGACGGACCTTCTACGCCGTGCTGGGCTCCAACTACGTCGGGGGATCGCTGGAGGTGTGCCGGGACATGCTGCTGGCGCCGCACACCGTCACCGGCCTGTCCGATGCCGGGGCCCACGTGAACCTCATCTCTGACTGCTCGGCCAGCACCTTCCACCTGACCCATTGGGGCCGGGACCGGACGAGGGGTGAGCGGGTGCCGGTGGAGCACCTGGTGGCCAAGCTGACCAGCGGCAACGCCCGGCTCTACGGCCTGGACGACCGGGGGGTCATCGCCCCCGGGCTGCGGGCCGACCTGAACGTCATCGACCATGAGGGCCTGTCCATCAGCGCCCCGTTCCTCCGCCACGACCTGCCCACCGGGGCCAGCCGCATCCTCCAGCCGGCCCGGGGCTACGTGGCCACCCTGGTGGCCGGCGAGGTGACGCGGGAGGCCGACACCGACACCGGCGCCCGCCCCGGCCGCCTCATCCGCGGCCCCCGAGCCGCCTGACCCGGCCGGCTGCGACGCGGGAGGGCCCCAGGACATGAGTGATGCCACCACCGCTCTGATGCCGACGGCCTTCGTCGGCCACGGCAGCCCCATGAACGCCCTGGAGCGCAACCGCTACACCGACGCCTGGCGGGCCTTCGGGGCGTCGGTGCCCCGGCCCCGTGCGGTGCTGGTGGTCTCCGCTCACTGGTACGTCAACGCCACCGCGGTGACGGCCATGGGCCACCCCCGAACCATCCACGACTTCTTCGGCTTCCCCGACGAGCTGTTCGCGGTGAGCTACCCGGCCCCGGGCGCCCCCGACGTGGCGGATGAGGTGGCCGAGGTCGCCGCCCCCGTGTGGGTGGGCCTGGACCACGACAGCTGGGGCCTGGACCACGGGACGTGGTCGGTGCTGGTGCACATGTTCCCGGACGCGGAGGTGCCCGTCCTCCAGCTCGCCCTCGACGCCACCAAGGGCTACGCCCAGCACCTCGATCTGGGGCGGCGGCTGGCCGCCCTGCGGGAGCGGGGGGTGCTGGTGGTGGGCAGCGGCAACGTGGTCCACAACCTGCGCCGCGTCGACTGGGCCCGGCCCGAGGCCGCCTACGACTGGGCCCGCCGCTTCGGGGAGGAGGCCGTCGGGCTGCTCACCACCGACCCGGCCCGGGTGGTGGACCTGGCCGATCACCCCGACCACGACCTGGCCGTCCCCACGCCCGACCACTTCCTGCCCCTGCTGTACCTGGCCGGGATGGCGGCAGAGTCCGGGACGGCGGCCGATGTGCTGGTCGACGGCTACGCCATGGGCTCGATCTCGATGATGGCCTGCACCGTGGGAGCACATGCCCCCCACGGCACCGACGGGGGCCCGGCCGCGGCGCCGCTGCCCGACCCCGATCGGGTCCCGCCCGAAGCCACCAACACCTGAGCCAGCCTGCGGGTAGCGTCGCCCCACCGCCCGGGTGGCGAAATCGGCAGACGCAGAGGGCTTAAACCCCTCGGGTGCTCAGGCACCGTGCGGGTTCAACCCCCGCCCCGGGCACCACTCTGACATTGGCTTTCCGGGCTATCTTGCGTACCCCGCTCGGAGGGTGATCAGGCGTCGCGGTCTCGCCCCTCGCGACCGATCGCAGCCGGCGCCGCCTCGTTCTCGATCACGCCACCGTCCGCGTCCTCGCCGAGCAACGTCGTGTGCAGGACCGTGACCAGACGTTGCTGAGCATGACACTGAGTACGACACCGAACACGACAGTTCGCACGACCGCCTTGGTGGATGCTTCCCGTGCCTCTGCCTCTGCCTCTGCCTCTGCCTCAGACGAGCGATCGCCGAGCTGCAGGCTCGTCTGGTCCCTGTGTCGCTGTTGATCGAGAGCCGAGACGGGCTCGATGTCCAGGATCGGATCACGATCCGGTCGGTCGCCGGTCTGAGATGCCCTTGAGGGCAGGCAGGCGGTGCTCGGCGCCACCGCTCTCGTTAGAGCACGTCCGTCCGAAGGCGGATCCCCTGCTCCGGCTCTGAATCCTCGAATCGAGACGTCGCGGCGGGGTTCGAGGTGAGCCCGAAGCTCGAAATCCCCAGGTCCCGCTGCGCCCCGCCCACGGTTGACCTGCCACCTATCCCGGGCTCAAATCCTCACGTCGTAGCGCCGTCTGTTCCTCTAGGCGTCTCATACGGACCCAAGAAGTCGAATAGTCGAGCTAGCTAGGGGCTGAGGCAGGGGCCATCCCCGCCTTTGGCTCCAATCGATCCAAGAGCCAATCGACCACATCCTGCCCAACGTCGAGGTAGTCCCTTACCTGTCGGGCCGATACACCTTGATTCTTTCCATGGGCTACGTCATTCCTAATTCCGATCAGTGCATTTAGCCGCTGGCCGCGACCGTCGGCCTGCATGAATTCCTCGAACTCCTCCCGCCACCTGTTGGAAAAGCGCCCCACAAATCGTGCGACCTCGGACGCCGAAGGATTTGGACTTCGCTCAAGCCAGGATAGCGCAAAGGCCTCTGCCACACCCCCCGACAGGCGCTCTATCGACGATCGTCCAATGGAGATGAGACTTTGCTCAAGGTATCCAGCCACTCGAACGCAGAGGTACCTGTTCAGGTCCCCGGCGACCGCGGAGCCCTGGTCTAGAGCATCAGCTCGCTCAAAGAGGCCCTCGAGAGAACGGCGCCAACGGTCAACGTCAGTCCGGGCTGAGTACTCTCGATGACCAGAGGCCATCGTTAAGCGCTAGCAAACGCGTCGGTCGCCTTCTGCAGCCGCGTAGCTACACGATCTTCATCCGCCGTGGCACGTGCCACCGAGGCCAAGAAGTCGGCGTCCGCCTTGAGTTGGTCGAGCGCCCTCTTCAGCTTCCGGGCGTCTGGGCGATCCCCTTCCCGCACCCTCCGAGCGACGCCGATCATCACGGCATCGACCATCGCAGCATTCACACCGCCACCAGTCCTGAATGCTTCGCGGCCCGCAGACTCAGCAAGAACCGAGCAAACGTCCTTGAACAACTGCACGAGAGCGGGCATGTCCAAGTCCTCGAGATTTCGATGCCGCTTTAGGAAACTGTTCAGAAATCCTTTCAGTGGACGCTTGTACGTTGCGTTCTCCGTGTACAGGGCGAGAAACCGGAGGATCTGTTCTTGATCTTTGAGTCGCGGATTCTTCTGACCGTAAATACTCCGCCAGTCTATGTTCGTATTCAAGGAAGCGATCTCCTCAACAAGCTTGCCCGGATATAGGGCAACCCTGATTTCGTGAGGGTAAAGGTTGGAGCCGCTCGCATTCAAACGTTCAAACAGCTGATACACAGACTCATCGCCGCCCTGATCAGGGTCGTACCGAATCACCGTGGCATGGATGAAGCTATTGTCAAGGGCCCGTCGAAGTTCCGGATCGAGCGATTCGTAGGTCAACCTGAGAAACTCATCACCCACGCTCTCGAGGTCAAACTCCGTCCCGTCCTCGAGCCTGCCCGCATAAAAGCGTTGCAGCGTGCGTAGACGTTGCTGGCCGTCAAGGACTAGTAACTTGTTGTCTGCCTGCTGCACAAGAAAGATTCCAGGAACTGGATAGCCCAGGAGGAGCGACTCAACGAAACGATCCATCTGGTAACGGCGCCATACGAAGGCGCGCTGGAACCCAACCATCTCATGGTCAGCCTCGCCTCCGGGGTTGAAATTTGGGACGACGATGTCTCCCTGGTTGAGCCGACGAACAAGGCCATGGACATCGAAGTCCGTGCCATAGAAGGTGATCGGCTCAGATTTTGGAAAGGACTCGGCAACTTCTTCGAGGTCCAATTCCTCAGCGCTTAGCTCTTCAGAGCCCGGACCAACTGCGGACAATTCAGGCTCCTAAGCGTAGGGTTGCCGTTCGGGCCCTGTAATGCAGCGCCCTCACACTGCGACCGCACCGTAGCTGGCCGGGCAGCGAGCTCGCTCGTTGGAGCTGTCGTGGACAAGAGTAGGGATGCGATTGCCCCTGGTCAGGAGCGGACCAATGGATGACGCTGCGGTGGGACGGTTGGACAGCTGGAGAGGGAGTTGACCGACCGGCGGTTGATAGTGGGGAGCCAGGTGCGGAGGTCGTCGTGGTCGATGAGGCCGGGGTCCCTCGCATCCGGCTGGCCACCACCCGCGGCGAGGCCGAGGACGGCCAGACGTCGTCGAATGCTCGGGTGGTGCTGCTCGACGGAGATGGGTTCGAGCGCGTGACGATGAGCGTGTCGCCGAGATCGGCGTCCTGAGCGTTGCTGGCCGGTCGACGGACGGCGGCGATCGCGCGCCGATGTGTTCGCTCTCGATCTCGACGACTGTGATGGCGTGTACTCGGCGTCGAGTTGGTCGACCGGGGCAACAGCGTCGGTGTTCAAACCCTCTCCGAAGGACGCGAGCCACACACCTGGACTCGGAGCGTGAGGGCGGCCCTTTGCTCACGGACTGCTCCGTCACACGTGGGCGTCGCTGGCCCTGGCCGCCGGCGTCCAACCCAAGGTCCTGTCCGATCGCCTCGGCCACTCGACCATCGCCATCACGATCGACACCGACTCCCACGCCAGATCCGACAAGCACGGAGGGCGGGGCGGACGGGTCAGGACGGGTCGCCGGGGGGCGGGGTCTGGTTCGGGCGGAAGCGGAGGGGGAGGACGAACCAGGTCAGGGCGGCCACCACGACCAGCACCGGGCCGATCCACCGCACCGGCGTGTCGGGGAAGCCGACCACCCCCACCACGTAGACGGCGCAGCCGATGGCCAGGGCCAGGCAGGCCGCGCCGATCAGGGCCAGGAGGTTGGCCGTCTTGATCGTCTCCTCCTTGGTCCCGTCCCGGAAGCGCAGGCGGTGCTGCACCACGGGGGCGATGAGCAGGATGGAGGCCACCGCGGTCAGGGTCACCGAGGCCACGAACACCCCGGAGGCCTCCGCCGTGACGGCGTCGAAGCGGTCGCTGAAGGGGACGGTGAGCAGGAAGGCCAGCAGCACCTGCACACCCGGCAGGGCCACCCGCAGCTCGCTCAGGAGCTGGTCCAGCTCCCGGTTGAGGCGTTCGTGCTCGGTCTCCCCGGCCGGCTGGGACGGCGACGGCATCGGTGGCTCCTCCGGGGGGCGGTGACCCCGCCGCTACCCGGCGCCGTCGCCGGCAACCACCAGCGGAGCCGGCGTGGGGGGGCGGAGCGACGAGCGGCCCCGGTCCCAGGCGCCCAGGATGTGGCCGGCCAGGCGGGCCTCGCAGCGGCTCAGGGCCGCAGCCCCGAACACCACCTCGGGGCCCAGGGAGGGGTCGGAGGCCACCACGGGGGCGGCCATCTGGTCGCGGGCCAGGCGGCCGTGGTGCTCGTCGATCTCGACGTGGACGGCGTAGAAGCGCTCGAGGGCCGGCAGCGGCCCGAGGCGGCGGGCGGCGGCCAGGTACCGGGACATGGGCAGCACGGAGCACATCTCGAACAGGGCCAGGTGGCCGACCAGGGCGCCCCGCAGGCGGCGGTGGAGGCCGAACATGCTCACCAGGTTGTCGGTGGCCAGGGTGACACCCGGGAGCCGGTCGACGTAGCGGCCGAAGGTGGGGTCGAGCCCGAGGTCGGCCATGGCCTCGGCGAACAGCTCGGCGTGGGCCTGCCCGGGCACGCCGTCGCCGTACTCGTCGGCCTGGATCTCGATCATGGCCGCCCGCCCCGGCCCGGCCAGCCGGGGGATGCCCCAGGTGTGGGCGTCGGCCTCCTTGAGCTGGTAGGCGGAGCGGTGGATGGCGAACTCCCGGAGCTGGTCCAGGGTGCCCCGGGTGGCGATGGTGCGGGCCAGGGGCGGGCCGGCCCAGGTGGCGACGTCGTCCAGGGCGGCCAGCGGGTCGTCGGCCGGGTGGTCGGGGTGCTCGGCCCGGAGGGCGCCCTCGAACTGGGCCTCCAGACCGGCGCGGAAGGCCAGTGTGGACGGGTCCCACTCGAGGCGGTCGTCGACCTCGGCGAACCCGCTGTAGTGGAGCTGGTAGCAGCTCCACAGGGCGAGGTGGAGGTCGTCGTCGGTCAGCGGGTCGTCGACGGGGGCCGTCGGCGGGGGGAGGGGCGCGCCGGTCTGCCAGTGGGCGTGCAGGGCCCGGCCCAACGGCCCCCGGGGTGGGGGGAGGGTGGGGGCCGGCGGCCGGGGCAGCACCGGATCGGCCGCCGGCGGGGGGGCGGCGAGGGTGCTCACAGACGTTCGGCCAGGAGCTGCTTGGCCCGCTCGGCCACCTCCCGGTCGTTGTCGGCCAGCTCGGCGAAGAACGAGGCCAGCTCCTCGTCGTCGGCGTGGCGGGCGTCGTCGGCGAAGTGCTGGTACCGGACGCAGTCCTCCAGCGCCTGCTGGAGCAGGACGACGAGGTCGTAGAGGGCGTCCCCGGCCCCGGTGGGCTCCGGTGCGGCCTTCGTGCTGGGCATCGGGTTGTCCTCCGGGCAACGGGTGGGACCCCCCCGCTCCCCGCGGCGGCGCGGCGGCAAACCGGTTCGCTGGCCGGCCGGCACGCGATCATGGGGCGATGGACGTGATCGTGGCCGCCCTCCGCCAGCAGCAGGAGGAGCTGGCCGGCATCGTCGGCCTGCTCGACCCCGCCGGCCTGCTGAGCCCGTCCCGGTGCCCGGGCTGGACGGTGGCCGACGTCCTGCTCCACCTGGCCCAGACCAACGAGGTGGCCGTGGCCAGCTGCCAGGGCCGGCTGACGGCCGCCGTCGAAGGGCTGCCCGCGGCCCAGGACCGACGCTCCTCGGTCGACGACTGGGCCGGGGCGTGGGTCGAGGCCGAGCGGGGCGACCCCGAAGCGGCCCGCCAGCGGTGGGCGACCAGCGCCGAGGTCCAGGCCGAGGCGTTCGCGGCCTGTGACCCGGCCGACCGGGTGCAGTGGGTGGCCGGTGACATGGCCGCCCGGTCGCTGGCCACCACCCGGCTGGCCGAGACGTGGATCCACACCGTCGACGCCGCCGTGGCCGTCGGGCCCGAGCCGGCGCCGACCGCCCGCCTCGGGCACGTGGCCCGCCTGGCCTGGAGGACGGTGCCCTACGCCCTGGCGGGCGGGGGCCACGAACCGGCCGGCCCGGTGGCGTTCGACCTGGAGGCGCCGGACGGCACCCGGTGGGCCTTCGGCCCGGGCGACGCCCCGACCGTGGTGCGGGGCACGGCACACGCCCTGTGCACCGTGGCCGGCCAGCGGGCCCGGGCCGCGGACGTGGGCCTGGTGGCCGACGGCCCCGACGCCGACGCCGTCCTGTGCCTGGTGCGCACCTTCGCCTGAGCGGGGGTTTGACCCGTGAGCGGGGTTTGACCCGGTGGGCGTCGGCGAGTGGCCTGCCATGCCCGTGCTGTCCCCCCCCTCCACGCGCTCGGCCTCCATCCGGCTCCCGGTGGAGGTCGAGCGCGCTTGGGCCGTCGTGTCCGATCCCCGCACCTACCCCCGCTGGCTGGTGGGCGCCGTCGACATCCTCCACGTCGACGACCACTGGCCGGAGCCGGGCACCTCGTTCCGCCACCGCGTCGGGCTGGCCGGCCCCCTCACCACCGAGGACAGCACCACGGTGGTGGACCTCGATGCGCCCCGGTCCCTCGTGCTGAAGGCCCGGGCCCGGCCCTTCGGCCGGGCCCACGTGGAGATCGAGGTGCGGCCCGCCTCCGGCGGCTCCGAGGTGACCATGAGGGAGGGGATGCTCGGCCTGCTGGCCCCCCTCACGCCCCTGGCCCAGCCACTGATCCTGGCCCGCAACAAGCGGTCGTTGCAACGGCTGCGGGACCTGCCGGAGGCCGGCGCCTCGTAGCCGGCGCCGGCGAGGGGCCTACTGCTCGGCCACCGCCTCCTGGAGCTCCTGCTTGGTCATGGTGGAGCGGCCCGGCACGTCGGCCTCCTGGGCCTTCTCGTACAGCTCGTCCCGGGTCTGGTCGTCGCCGGCCACCTGGGCCTCCAGGTCGTCGGGCTCCATCTGGGCCAACTGGCCGGCGGCCCGTTCCCGCAGCTTGGGGAACAACTCGGACTCCTCCTCCTCGACGTGGTGTCCGATGCCGGCCTCCAGGATCTCGATGGCGGCCGAGAAGGCGCCCTCCTCCAGGCGCTGGGCCGCCTCGGAGATGCCGCTACGGGCCAGCTCGTGCTCGTCGGTGGCGTCGGCCGCGGTCTCCTCGTCCAGGTGCTCGGCCATGAGCGGGTAGAGGAACCGCTCCTCCACGGCCATGTGGGTGCGGAGCGAGTCGGTCAGGTCGCGGAACAGCTCGTCGCGCTGGTCGCCGGGGTCGGAGTCCTTCAGTTGGGCCAGCATCCGCTCTACCTTGCGGTGCTCTTCCATCAGGTGGGCCAGGACGTCGGGCATGGTGGATCCTCCGCGGGGACGGGTCGGGGGCCGCGCTCTACCCCGACCCGGCCCGATCCACGCAGACCCCGAGATCATCCGGCCCCTGGCCCGCCACGTCGGCCCGGCCCCGCCCCAGCCCCGCCCGAGCCCGTCGCCAGGCCGACGCGGCCTGAGCCCCCGGGTGACACCCGGCCCGGGTGGGCCCGGGTCCCGGCGGGGGTGGCTGCCGCCTACCATCGGCCCGCGGGCCCACCCCCACGGCCCGCGTCAGCGCCCGGGAGGTGCCTACGTGGGATCGCCCCCAGACGCCATCATCGGGTTGCTCCAGGACGTCGCCGCCGTCCTGGCCGGGGCCGGGTCCGTGGACGAGGTGCTGGAGCAGTGCGTGACCGTGGTGGCCGGACGCCTCGACGCGCCGTCGGCGGCGGCCTGGCTGGCCGAGCCCGACCAGGGCCGCCTCCGCCGCCGGGCCGCCACCGGCACCCTCCCGTCCACCGGGTGGCCGCGGGTCGAGCGCCTCGGGGAGGGGGCCGGTGCCCTCGGCCGGGCCGCAGCGGCTGGCCGGCCCGTGGTCTGCAACGGCCCGGTGGCGGACGACGTCGCGGTCGACCGGGCCTGGGCCGAGGCCCACGGCGTGGCCGCGCTGGCCGCCGTGCCCCTGGTGGCCTCCGGCGACCTGGTGGGGGTGCTGGCGGTGGCCAGCCGCCGCCCGGTGGGGGAGGCCACGACCCACGCCCTCTCGGCGGTGGGCGACCTGATGGCTGCCGGGGTGCGGCGCACCCGGGCCGAGCAGGCCCTGCGGGACGAGGCCGAGGTCCTGGAGATCCTCCGGCAGGAGTCGATCGCCCTGTCCGGGATCCACCGGCTCTCCGACGTGGTGCGCTACGCCACCGACACCGCCACCCGCCTGACCGGGGCCCAGTTCGGCGCCTTCTTCTACAACGTGGTCGACGCCCGGGGTGAGTCCTACACCCTCTTCACCATCGCCGGCGTGCCCGAGGAGCGGTTCGCCGGGTTCCCCCTGCCCCGCAACACGCAGGTCTTCGGGCCCACGTTCGAGGGTGTGGGGACGGTGCGGCTGCACGACGTCACCGAGGACGAGCGCTACGGCCACAACCCGCCGTTCCACGGCATGCCGGAGGGCCACCTGTCGGTTCGCAGCTACCTCGCCGCGCCGGTGATCTCCGGCGGCGGTGAGGTGCTGGGGGGGCTGTTCTTCGGCCACGAGGACCCGGGGGTCTTCACGGCCCGGGCCGAGCGGGTGGCCGAGGGCATCGCCCGCCACGCCGCCGCGGCCATGGAGCGGGTCCAGATGTTCGAGGCCGAGCACCGCCTGTCGGTCCGGTTCCAGGAGCGGCTGCTGGCCCAGCCCATCGCCGCCCCACCCGGGGTCGACATCGCGGCCCGCTACGTCCCGGCCAGCGACCTGGCCCAGGTGGGGGGGGACTGGTACGACGTCCAGAGCCTGCCGGATGGCCGGGTGGTGGTCGCCGTGGGCGACGTGGTGGGCCACGACCTGCGGGCGGCCATGGCCATGAGCCGCCTGCGCGACGCCGTCCAGCTCTACTCGATCGAGGGAGCGGCGCCGGCCGAGGCCCTGGACCGGGTGGACGGCTACATGGCCCGGGCCGGGATCACCGAGTACGCCACCGCCATCGTCGCCTCCTACGACCCCGGGACCCGGGTGATGGAGGTGGCCCGGGCCGGCCACCCACCACCGCTCGTCGTCCGGGCCGACGGGACGTGGTCGTGGCCCGAGCCCGACACCATGGCCGGGGGCATGCTGGGCGCCGGCCTGGGCGGGATCCGCCGTCGCGCCGCCCGCCTGGCCCTGGCCGAGGGCGACCTGGTGGTCCTGTTCACCGACGGGTTGGTCGAGCGGAGGGACGCCCCCCTCGACGACGGCGTCGCCGCCCTGGCCGAGATCGTGTCCCGGCACCGGGAGGCCCCGGCCCGGGCTGTGTGCGATCTGGTCATCGAGGACCTCACCGACGAGGCCCACGCCGATGACGTGGTCTGTGTGGTGGTCCGTGTCGTGGCCTGACCGGCGGCGCCGGCACGGACCTGCGTGGGGCCCCGATCCGTGGGCAGCGGAGCGAGGATGAACGCTGATGGCCTCCCGGACGCCGCCATCGGGGGCGACCCGGAATCGGTGGTCATCAGCGTGCCCTGCGACCTGGCCGCGCTGGGAGACGCCCGGTTCCACCTGGCCACCGCGGCCGCCGCCTGGGGGGTCCGCGACGTGGAGGCCGTGGAGGTGATCGCCACCGAGCTGATCGGCAACGCCATCGTCCACGCTCGCTCCCCGGCCCTGGTCCGGCTGTCGCGCCTGGAGGGCGGCCAGGCGCTGCTGGAGGTCACCGACGAGTCGGCCGAGCGTCCGGTCAAGATCACCCCTTACGAGCGCCACACCCGGGGCCTGGGCCTGCACGTGGTGGAGGCCCTGGCCGAGCGCTGGGGGGTGACGGTGGGGCGGCCGGGCGGGTCCAAGGTCGTCTGGGCCGTCATCGACAGCTCAGACGACTGACGGTCCCTGTCAGACATCGTGACAGGGGAACCGCTCGGACCTAGAGTGCCGGCACGGCCACGGAGCGGTGACAGCCACCGCCGAGGTGGGGAGGCCGGGTCCGTCGCGCCGTCCGACGGGACGGCTCGTCGATCGAGAGGAGCAGATGTGGAGGGCCAGGTCCCCGAGCCCACGTCCGGAGGGACACGGCTGCACGTCGTCGTCGCACGCGACGACGGCACCGCGACCGTGGCCCTGGAGGGCGAGCTCGACCTGGCCACCGCCGACCTGCTCCCCCCCACGCCGGACCACCCCCTGCAGGGCGTCCACGCCGTGGTGGTGGACTGCGGCCGTCTCAGGTTCTGCGACTCGGCCGGCGTCCGGGCCCTGAACGAGCTCCGCCTGGCCGTCGAGCGGTCCGGCGGCTCGGTGACGCTCCACGATCCCAGCCCCATGCTGGCCCGCGTGCTCGACATCGCCGGCCTGGGGTCACTGTTCCGTGGGGTCGACGGCCCTAGCCGGTGATCCCACCGGGGGCCGGCCCGGGCCGGTCGAGCTCGAACCACACCACCTTGCCGTCGTCCCGGGCCTCGGCGCCCCAGCGCGAGGCCATGCGGTCGATCAGCAGGATCCCCCGGCCGCCGATGGTGTCGGGGTCGGTCTGGGCCCGCAGGACCGGCAAGTCCGGGTCGTCGTCCTGCACCTCGACCCGCACGTGCTGCGGTGCCAGGACCACGTCGACGCGCGGCGCGCTCGAGGCGTGCAGGACGGCGTTGGTCACCAGCTCGCTGACCAGGAGCTCGACCTCAGCCAGCAGGGCCCGGTCCGGGCCGTCCAGGGTGTCACGGATGAAGGCGCGGGCTGCGCCGGCCGCCGCGGCCGCGGCCGGGAGTCGGGTGGATGCCCGGGCCGCGGCCCGCTCGGTCAACGCCGCGGCCACGAGGACCTCGTGCACCAGGCGGTCGGGATCGACCCGCTTCTCGACGTAGCCCACCGCCCCCCGGTCCCGGACGATGCTGCCCAGCCGCCCCCGAGGCAGGTTGGACAGGACGACCACCCGGGCGGTGGGCACCTGGTCGTGGAGGTCGGGCAGGACCTCGACGCCGGAGCGGCCGGGCATGGCCAGGTCGAGCAGGATGAGGTCGGGGGTGTGGGCCACGGCCGCGGCCAGGGCTTCGTGGCCGTCGGCCGCCTCCACCACGTCGTCGAAGCCGGCCCGGGACAGCAGGCGGCGCAGCAGCAGCCGCTGGTCGGCGTCGTCGTCGGCCACCAACACCCGGACCGGTGCGGTGGCCCCCGGTCCGGTCACGGGGCGGCGGGCAGGGCGAGGCGGAACGTCGAGCCGGCGCCGGGGGCGGACTCGACCCACAGGCGGCCCTGCTGAGCCTCGGCCAGCGACCGGGCGATGAACAGCCCGATGCCGGTGCCGGGCCGGGTCTCGCCGTGCGGCAGCCGGGAGAACCGCTCGAAGAGGTGCGGCTGCTGCTCGGCCGGGATGCCCGGGCCCCGATCGGCGACCGAGACCACGACCTCGCCGGGCCGCCCCTCGGTGGTGATCGTCACCGGGGTGTCCTCGGGCGAGAACTTCAGGGCGTTGGAGACCAGGTTGGCGAGCACCTGCCAGGTCCGCTGGGGATCGCCGAGGGCCAGGGCGCCGTTGACGTCGAGGTCCACGTCCACCACCCGGTCCGGTGCGCGCACGGCGGCGTCGGCCACCACCTGGGCGATGGTGGCCTCCAGGTCGACCGGCACGGTGTCGATCCGCAGCTGGCCGGCCTCGATGCGGGCCATGTCCAACACGTCGTCGACCAGGTGGGCCAACACCTCGGTCCGATCGGCGATCCGGCTCAGGATCTCCAACCGCTCGGCCTCCGAGGTGGTCGCCCAGTCGGCCCGGGCGAGCTGGAGGAAGCCTCGGATCACGCCGATCGGCTCCTGCAGGTCGTGGGCGATGACGGCCACCAGCTCGTTCTTCATCCGGTCGAGCTCGCGCAGGCGCGCCGCCACGCCGCGCTCTCGTTCCAGGACGCCCCGCAGGGCGTCCTCGTTGCGCTTGCGGTCGGTGAGGTCGCGGGTGACCTTGGCGAAGCCCCGGTGCCGGCCCTCGCTGTCCCGGAGGGCGGTGATGACCACGTCGGCCCAGAAGCGGGTGCCGTCCTTGCGGAGCCGCCACCCCTGGCTCTCCCAGCGCCCCTCGGACAGGGCGGTCCGCAGGCCGTGGCCGGGAAGGTCGTCCCGGCGGTCCTCCTCGGTGTAGAAGCGGGAGAAGTGCTGGCCGATGATCTCGTCGGCCCGGTACCCCTTCAGCTTCTCGGCGCCCAGGTTCCAGCTGGCGATCCGGCCCTCGGGGGTGAGCAGGAAGATGGCGTAGTCCCGGACGCCGCTGACCAGCAGGCGGAACCGCTCCTCGCTGTCCCGGAGGATGTCCTCCCCGTGCTTGCGCTCGGTGAGGTCGCGGGTGACCTTGCCGAAGCCCACCAGTCGCCCGTCCTCGGCCCGGAGGGCGGTGATGACCACGTTGGCCCAGAAGCGGGTGCCGTCCTTGCGGATGCGCCAGCCCTCGTCCTCGAAGTGGCCCTCGGCGGCGGCGATGGCCAGCTCCCGGTCGGGTAGCTCGGCCGCCAAGTCCTCCTCGGTGTAGAAGCGGGAGAAGTGCTGGCCGATGATCTCCTCGGCCCGGTACCCCTTGAGCCGGGCCGCGCCGGGGTTCCAGGTGGCCACCACGCCGTCGGGGTCCAGGGCGAAGATGGCGTAGTCGGTGACGGCGTGGACGAGCAGCTGGAGCAGGCCGGCCTCCGACTCGGCCGCCGGGCCCGGGCCGGGCTGGCGGTCGAGGGCGAAGCGGTCCATGTCGTGAGGCTAGGCCGCCCCCGCCGTTCCCGACCGGCCCCTCGGGCCCGGGGCGTACCATGGGCGGTCGCCCGCCCCGGCGCCGAGAGGCCCGGCCCGGTCCTCGCCCCTCCCCGCCGACCTCGCTGCTGCCGTGACCGACCCCTCCTCCGGCCCGGCGGCGCCCCAGCCCACCGGCGGCGACCTGCGGGCGCGGCCGCCCGTCCCCACGTACCCCCCCGAGCTGCCCATCACCGAGCGGCGCGACGAGCTGCTGGCCGCCATCGGCGGGCACCAGGTGGTGATCGTGGCCGGCGAGACCGGATCGGGCAAGAGCACCCAGCTACCCAAGCTGTGCCTGGAGCTGGGCCGGGGGGTGCGGGGCCTCATCGGCCACACCCAGCCCCGGCGGGTGGCGGCCCGCACCATCGCCGAGCGGGTGGCCGAGGAGCTGGGGACCGAGCTGGGCCAGGCCGTGGGCTACACCGTGCGCTTCACCGACCGGGTGGGTGACGACACCCTGGTGAAGGTCATGACCGACGGCATCCTGCTGGCCGAGGTCCAGCGGGACCGGCTGCTCCGCCGGTACGACACGCTGATCATCGACGAGGCCCACGAGCGCAGCCTCAACATCGACTTCCTGCTGGGCTACCTCCACCGCCTGCTGCCGCAGCGGCCCGACCTGAAGCTGGTCATCACCTCGGCCACCATCGACACCGCCCGCTTCGCCGCCCACTTCCGGGGGGCGCCGGTGGTGGAGGTGTCGGGGCGAACCTTCCCGGTCGAGGTGCGGTACCGGCCCTACGGCGGGTTGGTGGCGGCGGAGGAGGGCGACGACGTCATCGACGACGACCGCGACCAGGTCCAGGCCGTGGTCGACGCCGTCGACGAGCTGGCCCGGGAGGGACCCGGCGACGTGCTGGTGTTCCTGAGCGGCGAGCGGGAGATCCGGGACACGGCCGAGGCCCTGGACAGCTCGGCGCGGCGCGACCTGGAGGTGCTGCCGCTCTACGCCCGGCTCTCGGCCGCCGAGCAGCACCGGGTCTTCGCCCCCCACCGCGGCCGGCGGGTGGTGCTGGCCACCAACGTGGCCGAGACGTCGCTCACCGTCCCCGGCGTCCGGTACGTGGTCGACGCCGGCACGGCCCGGATCTCCCGCTACAGCCACCGCCTGAAGGTCCAGCGCCTGCCCATCGAGGCGGTGAGCCGGGCCTCGGCCGAACAGCGGGCCGGCCGGTGCGGGCGGGTGGCGCCGGGCATCTGCATCCGCCTCTACTCCGAGGACGACTTCGCGGCCCGGCCCGCCTTCACCGACCCCGAGATCCTGCGGACCAACCTGGCCTCGGTCATCCTCCAGATGACCAGCCTGGGCCTGGGCGACGTGGCCGCCTTCCCCTTCCTCGACCCGCCCGAGGACCGGGCCGTCCGCGACGGCGTGGCCCTGCTGGAGGAGCTGGGCGCCGTGGACCCGGGTCAGCCGGCCGACCGGCGGCGCCTCACCCCGGTGGGGAAGCGCCTGGTGCGCCTGCCCATCGATCCCCGCCTGGGTCGCATGGTGCTGGAGTCCGAGCGCCGGGGCTGCGTGCGCGAGGTGCTGGTGCTGGCCGCGGCCCTGTCCCTTCAGGACCCCCGGGAGCGACCCCTCGACAAGCAGCAGGCCGCGGATGAGCTGCACCGACGCTTCGCCGTGCCCGGCTCGGACCTGCTGGCCCTGGTGAAGCTGTGGGACCACCTGGAGGAGCGGCGGGCCGCGCTCACCTCCAACCAGTTCCGGCGCGAGTGCAAGGCCGAGTTCCTCAACCACCTGCGGGTGCGGGAGTGGCGGGACCTCCAGCGCCAGCTGGCCCGGGCCGCGGCGGGTGTGGGCATCGTGGCCGGCGCCGAGGCGGCTCCACCCGATCAGGTGCACCGGGCGGTGCTGGCCGGGCTGCTGTCACAGATCGGGATGCGGGACCGGGACACCCGCGAGTACCGGGGGGCCCGGGGCGCCCGCTTCCAGCTGGCCCACGGCTCGGCCCTGGCCCGGAAGCCCCCGCCCTGGGTCATGGCCGCCGAGCTGGTGGAGACCAACCGGTTGTGGGCCCGGGGGGCGGCGACCATCCGCCCCGAGTGGGCCGAGGACCTGGCCGGCCACCTGGTGAAGCGCTCCTACGGGGACCCCCGGTGGGACGAGCGGTCCGGGCGCGCCGTGACCAGCGAGCGGGTCGCCCTCTATGGCCTGCCCATCGTGCCCGGCCGCACCGTGGGCTACGACCGGGTCGACCCGGAGGCGGCCCGGGAGCTGTTCGTGGACCACGCCCTGGTGCGCCGGGAGTGGGAGACGGGCCACCGGTTCCTGGCCGACAACGAGGCCTTCCTGGAGCGGGCCCGGGAGTTGGGCCACCGCCTGCGACGGGCCGACCTGTTCGACCACGACGAGACGCTGTTCCGGTTCTACGACGGCCGCGTCGGGGCCGGGGTGGTCTCTGGGCGCCACTTCGACCGCTGGTGGAAGGAGGCCCGGCGCGACGACCCCGACCGGCTCACGCTGACCCTGGCCGACCTGACCGACGACGACGCCGAGCTGGACCCCGGCGCCCACCCCGACACCTGGCACCAGGGCGACCTGGCCCTGCCGATCACCTACCGCTTCGCCCCCGGGGAGGACCTCGACGGGGCCACCGTGCACATCCCCCTGCCCGTCCTCAACCGGGTGGAGCCGTGGGACTTCGACTGGCAGGTGCCGGGGTACCGGCGGGAGCTGGTGACCAGCCTGGTCACCACCCTGTCCAAGGCCGTGCGCCGGCACCTCTCGCCCCTGGCCGACACCGCGGCCCGGGCCGCCGAGGTCCTGGCCTTCCAGGAGCGGCCGGTGGTCGAGGCCCTGGCCGACGTGCTCACCGACCTGGCCGGCGTGCCCATCGGGCCCGAGGAGCTCGACGTCCGCCGGGTGCCGCCCCACCTGCGGCTGACCTTCGCCGTCGAGGACGGCGACACCGTGCTGGCCTTCGGCAAGGACCTCGACGCCGTGCGCGGCCTGGTCGGGGGGCGGGTCCGGCGGGCCGTGGCCGAGGCCACCCCGGGCATCGAGCGGGCGGGCCTCACCCGCTGGGACGGGGGCGACCTGCCCCGCGTGGTGCGCTCCACCGTCGACGGCCACGTGGTGGAGGGCTACCCGGCCCTGCTCGACGACGGCGACTCGGTGTCGGTCAAGGTGTTCTCCCGGCCGGAGGTGGCCGATCGGGTCATGGCCGCCGGGCTCCGCCGGCTGGTGCTGCTGTCGGTGCCGGTCGGGGTGCGGGGCCTGGAGCGGGAGGTGCCCGACCGGGTCCGCCTGGCGCTGGCCGCTGTGCCCGAGGTGACCCTGGGCGGGCTGCTGCGCGACGTCATCGCCGCTGCGGCCGGCACCGTGGTGGCGACCCACGGGGGGGTGACCTGGACCGAGGCCGGCTTCGAGGCGGTGCTGGGCGGGGCCCGGGCCGAGCTTCGGCCGGTGGCGTCGCGGGCCCTGGGCGACGCCGGGGAGGTGGTGGTGGCGGCGGCCGAGGTGACGGCGGGGCTGGACCGCCTGGCCGCCCCGTCGCTGGCCCGCTCGGTGGCCGACGCCTCGGCCCACCTGCACCGGTTGGTCCGCCCCGGCTTCGTGGCCACCGCCGGCACGGCCCGCCTGCCCGACGTGCTCCGCTACGTGCGGGGCATCACCAAGCGGTTGGAGAAGCTGCCCGAGGCCCCGGCCCGGGACGAGGCCCGCATGGCCGAGGTGGCCCCGGTGGAGCGGGCCTACCGCGAGCTCCTCGGCGCCCTGGCCCCCAGCCAGGTCACGCCCCGGGTGGTGGCGGTGGGCTGGATGCTCGAGGAGCTGCGGGTGAGCCTGTTCGCCCAGGCCGTGGGGGCGCGGGTCCCGGTCAGCGCCAAGCGCATCGGCCACGAGATCGGCCAGCTCTTCGCCGGCCACCTGGACTGAGCCGGCCGCCCGGGACCGTCGGCGCCCCCCGGGGACCGGTTGGGCCCGGGGGCGGTGGGGTAGCGGCGACCGGACAGCCGTCGAGCGAGCAGGAGGCCGCCATGGCCAAGGACCACGGATCCAGCGTCAAGGACGACGAGCAGTACGAGGCCCTCCGGCGGGAGGGCGCCAGCAAGGAGAAGGCGGCCCGCATCGCCAACGCCTCGGCCGCCTCATCGCGCTCGGAGACCGGGCGCAAGGGCGGCAAGGGCGGGGACTACGAGGACCGCTCCAAGCAGGAGCTCTACGCCAAGGCCAAGGAGGTCGGCATCGACGGGCGCTCGGGCATGTCCAAGTCCGAGCTGATCAAGGCCCTGCGCAACCACTGAGCGGCGCGGCCGCCTACGTCGTCCGGCGGGTGGTGGCGCCGTCCACCACGGCGATGAGCACGGCGGCGGTGATCACCGCGACGACCGATCCGAGGACGTTCAGCTCGAAGATGTCGCCCGTGCCCAGGGCGTTGGCCACCACGCCGCCCACCACCGACCCGACCAGGCCGAGGAGCAGGGTGACCACCAGGCTGAGGTGCTGGCGGCCGGGGAGGACGAGGCGGGCCAAGGCGCCGACGACGAGACCGAAGACGATGAAGCCGATCATGGTGCTGCTGCTCCTGAGGTCCGGGGGACACGGTCCCCTTCCCGGGCCCGGGGCCCCCACGCAACAGGCTCACCGGGCCGGTCGGTTTCCCGGGCCCCGAGCGGGTAGAGGCGCGGCCATGACCAGCGACGACGACATGGACGTGGTGACGTTCCTCCGCCACCAGCACGAGCAGATCCGCCAGCTCTTCGACGACGTGGCCTCGGCCGGGGCCGAGGGCCGGGAGGAGGCGTTCCAGTGCCTGGTGCGGCTCCTGGCCGTGCACGAGGTGGGCGAGGAGGAGGTGGTGCACCCGCGGGTGCGCCTGGAGGAGGGTGGGGCTCACATCGTCTCCGCCCGCCTGGAGGAGGAGTCCGAGGCCAAGCAGCTCCTGGCCGACCTGGAGAAGGTGGGCGTCGGCGGCGAGGGCTTCGACGAGCAGCTGGCCGTGGTCCGGGCCGCGGTCGAGGCCCACGCCGAGCAGGAGGAGCAGCTCGAGTTCCCGCTCCTGGCCGCGGTCGACGACCAGCGGGTCCTCCGGGGCATGACCACGCTCCTGAAGGTGGCCGAGGGCATGGCGCCCACCCACCCCCATCCCCACGGGCCCGACGGGATGGTCGGCAACCTGGTGGTCGGTCCCGCGGTGGCGGTGATGGACCGGGTCCGTGACGCCATCGCCGACGCCCGCCGGTAGGCCGCCGATCGGAGGGTGGTGCCCCCGGTGGCCCGGCGGGGGTGATGGGCCCGCTCAGCCGGGCAGGGTCTCGCCCCCGATCGGGGCCAGCACCTCGCCCGAGTAGTAGCTGGACAGGCGCCCAGCGGCGAAGAACACGAACGACGGCGCGATCTCGTCGGGCTGGGCGGCCCGGCCCATGGGGGCCTGCTCGCCGAACGACTCGGTCTTCTCGGGGGGCATGGTGGCGGGGATGAGCGGCGTCCACACCGGGCCGGGGGCCACGCAGTTCACCCGGATGCCCCGCTCGTCCAGGGCCTGGGCCATGGAGTAGGTGAAGGCCAGGATGGCGCCCTTGGTGGAGGCGTAGTCGATCAGCGCCTTGTTGCCCCGCAGGCCGTTGATGGAGCTGGTGTTGATGATCGTCCCGCCGTCGGGGAGGTGGGCCAGGGCCGCCTTGGTGACCCAGAAGTAGCTGTAGATGTTGGTGCGGAAGGTGCGGTCCCACTGCTCGGTGGTGATGTCCTCCAACCGGTCGGCCGGGTTCTGGTAGGCGCAGTTGTTGACCACGATGTCGAGGCCGCCCAGCTGCTCGACGGCGTGAGCCACCGCCTCCGTGCACGGCCCTTCCTCGGACAGGTCCCCGGCGATCGAGGTGCCGGTGCGCCCGGCCGCCCGCACCAGCTCGACGGTGCGCTCGGCGTCGTCGTGCTCGTTCAGGAAGCTGATGGCGACGTCGGCCCCCTCCTTGGCGAAGGCCACGGCCACCGCCCGGCCGATGCCGGAGTCCCCTCCGGTGATCAGGGCGCGCTTGCCCTCCAGGAGCCCGGTGCCGGTGTAGCCCTCCATCGAGTCCTCGGGTTGCGGGTCCATGTCCTCGGTGGAGCCCGGGTGCTCCTGCTCCTGGGGCGGCGGGTCGGGATCGGTGGGCACGGCAGCTCCTCGGCCTGGGGGTACGGCGGCCGGCGAGCTTCCCGGTGCCCGGGTCGACAAACCGGCCGTGTGACGCGCCCGAACGCGGGTAGCCCGCCGGTGTGGACGCCCACCCGCTGCCGGCCCGACGAGAGCAGGAGGACCGGTGATCCTGCGGGCCCGGGACCTCCGGGGCGCGGTGGTGGTCCTCACCGGGGCGTCCAGCGGGCTGGGCCGGGCCACCGCCGAGGCCTTCGCCGCCCACGGGAGCCGCCTGGTGCTGGCCGCCCGCACCGAGGAGGCGCTGGCCGAGGTGGCCGCCGCCTGCCGGGAGGCCGGAGCCGAGGCGGTGGCGGTGCCCACCGACGTGCGCGACCCGGAGGCCGTCGACCGTCTGCGGCGCCGGGCGGTGGAGGAGTTCGGTCACGTAGACGTCTGGGTCGACGCCGCCGGGGTGCTGGTCGCCGCCCCCTTCGGGGAGGAGGAGGTCGACGAGCTGGAGGCCCTGGTGGCCACGAACGTGGGTGGCCCCCTGTTCGGGTCGCGGGCCGCCCTGGCCACCTTCCGCCAGCAGGGCCACGGCACCCTGGTCAACGTCTCCTCGCTGCTCGGCCTGGTGCCCAACCCGGTCGTCCCGTCCTACGTGATGAGCAAGTTCGCGGTCCGGGGCCTGACCCTGAGCCTGCGCCAGTTGGTCGCCGGGGAGCGGCACATCCACGTGTGCGACGTCATGCCCGGCCCCATCGACACCCCGCTGTTCGCCCGGGCCGCCAACCGCACCGGTCGGCAGTTGCGGGCCATCCCCCCGGCCTACGCCCCCGAGCGGGTGGCGGCCGGCATCGTGGCCTGTGCCCGGCGGCCCCGCCGGGAGATGACCGTGGGCGTCGCCTCCCACCTCATCCTGGCGTCCCACCGCCTGGCCCCGGCCGCCACCGAGTGGGCCGTGGCCCAGGCCGCCGGCCGCCTGATCCTGCGCCCGACCCCCGCCTCGCCCACCTCCGGCGCGGTCGTCGAGCCGGACCGGGCCGGGCCCGTGCACGGTGGGTGGCGGCGGGGCGGCCGGCTCCGGCGGGCCGCCGGGGAGCGGCTGGGCACCCTGCAGGGGCGTCGGGGCGCCGACCCGGCCTAGCCGTCCCGCCGCCGGGGCCGGATCGGTGCACGCCGCCCGCTGGCGGGAAGGGGAGGACCATGGACGATCCCCAGGACCCCCAGGTGCCCACCGACGACGACCCCGAGGCCGATGACGAGGAGCAGGGCCTCCTCGACCGCATGCGGGGCACCGGTGTCGGCGTCGAGGACCCCAACATCGTCGGCGAGGTCGGCCCCACCGACATCCCACCCGGCCCCGATCCCGACCCCGACCCGGCTCAGTAGTCGGCGGGTGAGGGGCGCCAGCCGGGGGGTGGTCAGGTCGCGGGCGCGGCGAGCATCCGGTCCGGGGCCATGCCCAGCGCGCCGCAGAGCCGCTCGACCGAGCGGAGGGTCAGGTTGCGCTCGCCCCGCTCGATGGCGCCCAGGTAGGTGGGGTGGAAGCCGATCTCCTCGGCCATCTGCTCCCGGCCGATCCCCCGGCCCTCGCGGAGCGCTCGTACGTTCCTCCCGAAGGTCCGCTGCAGATCGCCTTCCACAAGGTTCCAGGGTGGTCACCCGCTACCCATAGGTCGACAGACTGATGAGTATTCCATCGGCCTCGGCGACCCCGCAGACGGGGACGGCGACCCGGTGCCCGTGACAGGCGGCCCGCCATCGACCATGCTCCCCACCGTGGGGCACCGATCGACGCCGTGGACGCCCTCCGCGGTCAGCCTGGTCGTGGTGGTGGCCGGGGTCGTCGTGACCGTGGCGCTGGCCCTGGCCGCCCGGGCCGCCCACGACGAGAACGAGGACCGCCTGCTCCGGCAGCGCACCCGGGAGGCGGCCGCGGTCCTCCAGGCCGCCGTCCCCGGCCTCGAGGCCCCGCTGGCCACCTCGGCGGCCCTGGCCGAAGTCGTCGACGACGACGGCCGCGGCGTCGAGGTCTTCCGGCGCACCATGGGCACCCAGGTCGGCCAGGGGGGCCCGTTCGTCTCCCTGTCGGTGTGGCGGGTCGACGTGCCGACCCCGACCATCGTCCTGGGCGAGGAGCCAAGGCTGGCCAGCGCGGGCGACGCCGAGAGGCGGGCGCTGTTCCGCAGGGCGGTGGCCACCGACGGTTTCACCATCCACGACCTGCTGGGCAGCGACACGCCGCGGCTGGGCTACGCCTTCCCGACGCCGGACGACGCCGGGCTCCTGGTCTACGCCGAGCAGGCCCTGCCGGTGGATCGGACCGCGGTCGTGCAGCCCGACTCGGCCTTCGACGGCTTGGAGTACTCGCTGTCGCTCCGCATGGACGGCTCGCCCGACACGCTGCTGCTGGCCAGCACCAGCGACCTCCCGCTGCGCGGTCGGGTGGCCGTCGAGGCGATCCCCTTCGGCGACGCGTCGCTCCGCCTGGCGGTGTCGCCGGAGGGCGACCTGGGGGGCTCGCTGCTGGCCCGCCTGCCCCTGCTGGTGCTGGGGGTGGGCCTGGTCATGGTCCTGGTCGCCGGCGCCCTGACCGAGAGGCTGCAGCGCCGGAGGCGGTACGCCGAGGTGCTGGCCGAGGAGAACGCCCGCCTCTACGGCGAGCAGCGGGCCGGCTCCCTGCTCCTGCAGCAGAGCCTCCTGCCCCGTTCGCTGCCCACCGTCGCCGGCGTGGAGATCGCCGTCCGCTACGTCGCCGGCGTGGAGGGCACCCACGTGGGCGGTGACTGGTACGACGTCATCGACAAGGAGGGCTCGCTGGTCGTGGTGGTCGGGGACGTGTCGGGCCGGGGCCTGACGGCGGCGAGCTCCATGGCCTCGGTCCGCTACACCGTCCGGACCCTGGCCGCCGAGGGGCTCTCGCCGGAGGAGATCCTCACCCGGAGCAACCACCTGGACGAGGGCCAGGGCTCCGGACACTTCGCCACCGTGGTGTGCGGCGTGGCCCACGCCACCGACCGCACCGTCACCTTCGCCAGCGCCGGGCACCCCCGGCCCCTGGTGGTGGCCGGCGGCGACGCCCGCTGGTTGGACGTGCCGATCGGCCCCCCGGTGGGCGCCGGGGCCGAGGTGCAGTACGCCTCCTCCACGGAGACCCTCCCGCCCGGCGCCACGCTCCTGCTGGCCACGGACGGGCTCTTCGAGCGCCGGGACGAGGCCATCGACGTCGGGTTGGAGCGGTTCCGGGCCGCGGCGGCCAGGGCCGAGGGACCCCTCCAGTCGGTGGTGGACGCGATCCTGGCCGAGCTGACGGGCGAGTCGGCCACCGATGACGTGGCCATCCTTGCCCTACGGTGGCCGGCGTGACGGACGGCGACGACTTCCGCTGCGAGGTGGAGCACGATCCGCCCGTCGTCCGGGCCTTCGGCGCCATCGACATCGACTCCTGCGACGTCTTCGCCGCGGCCGCCGAGCAGCTCATGGGCGCCTGCGGCGACCGGCCGGTCGTGTTCGACCTGTCCGAGGTCACGTTCATGGACAGCTCGGGGCTGGCTGTGCTGGTCAAGACGAACGTCGCCGGCCACCCGGTGATCGTGCGCAACGCCTCGACGACGGTGCGCCGGATCATCGACGTCACCGGCCTGAGCGGTGTCCTGGTGGTCGAGCCGTGAGCGAGCGTCGCTTCGACGGGGAGACGGCGTCGGTCGGGGAGGCCCGGGCCTTCGCCGAGGGCGCCGTGCGGGGCCTCACCGGCGAGGAGCTGTCGTCGCTGGCGGTGATGGTCTCCGAGCTGGCCTCCAACAGCGTGCGCCACGCCCGGTCGCCCTTCCGCCTCTCGGTGACGCAGCAGGGCACCGACGTCCGGGTGGAGGTGACCGACCGGGGCCAGGGCACGCCCCGGGCCGGTGCCCTGTCGCCGAGCGCGCTGTCGGGCCGGGGCCTCCGCATCGTGGAGGCGCTGGCCGAGACGTGGGGCGTCGAGGACGACGACCGGGGCACGACCGTCTGGTTCGTCCTGGCCACCGGGCCCGGCTCGGCCCCGCCGGAGCAGCGCCATCGGGCCCGGACCCCGGGCCGCAGCGGCAGCCCCAGCCGGCCTGGCCCCGTCCCCGGCCGGTCGGCCCCGTGGCCGGGCCGGGGCTCCAAGGGCACGTGCCGCCAGGACCCGACGGCGCACTGCACTCGGCGTCGAGCGGCCCTGCGCCGGGCCGCCACCCCGTCCCCTACCGGCTGACGGTGAGGCGGAACACGTCGGGGCGGGCGTAGTGGCCGACGGGGTCGAACTGGCGGCGGGCGATGGTGAGCTCGTCGAGGTCGATGGTGGTGAGGAGCATGCCGGCCTCCTCCTGCAGGGGCCCGGCCAGCACGGTGCCGTCGGGGCCGACGATGGCCGTGTTGCCGCGGGACATCCAGTCGTCGTCGCCGCCGTAGAGGTCCTCGGCGGTGGGTAGGGAGCGGGGGACGTCGCTGCCTCGCAGGCAGGTGTTGGTGCCGATGACGAAGACCCGGCCCTCGCGGGCGATGTGGCGCAGGGTCGAGACCCAGGCGTCGCTGTTGTCCCAGGTCGGGGCCAGGTAGATGTCGACGCCCTGCTGGTAGAGGGCGGCGCGAGCCAGGGGCATGAGGTTCTCCCAGCAGATCAGGCCGCCGATGCGGGCGAACCCGGCCTCGACCACGGTCAGGGTGGACCCGTCGCCCTGCCCCCACACCGTGCGCTCGCCACCGGTGGGCACGAGCTTGCGGTGCACGCCGGCGACGTGGCCCTCCGGGTCGAGGTAGAGCAGCGTGTTGTAGAGGGTGCCCGACGCCACCCGCTCGGTCACCCCGACGGCGACCCAGGCTCCGGCGGCCGCGGCGGCGGCGCCGAGGCGCTCGGTGGCCGGGCCGGGGATGTCCACGGCCTGGTCGTGGAGCCGCTCGTACCAGCCCCCGTCCGACCACGCCGGCGTGCGCCACACCCAGTCGGGGTACCCGGGGATGATCGCCTCGGGGAACACGACCAGCCGGGCTCCCCCCGCCGCCGCCTCCGCCACCTGGTCGGCCAAGTGCTCGACGGTGGTGTCGCGGTCGAGGAAGGCCGGCGTGGCCTGCACCGCCGCCACCGTCAACGTCCGGCCCCCGGCGCTCATCGGGTGCCCGCCGCGACCAGGAGCTCACAGGGGCCGACGAACCCGTCGGGCGTCTCGAACCGGGTCAGGGCGGCCTCGATCTCCTCCCACACGCCGGGTCGGTCGTCGGGCGGCAGGCCGGCCAGCATCTGGTGCAGGGCCCCGAATGACTCGCGCTCGAACCGGACGCACTCGGCCGCCGAGGCCAGGTGCAGGGGAGCCGGCACGGTCTCGACGGTCACGTCCCGGAACCCGGCGGTGGCCAGCGCCGCCTCCAGGGCGCCGGGGCCACCGAGGCTGAAGGGCCCGGGCTGGCCCGGCTGGGGCGCCGGCAGCTGGGCCCGGGCCCGGATGATCGACACGGGGAGGGAGAAGAACTCGTTGCGGTCCGGGGTCGAGTAGACGACGGCGGCCACCCGTCCGCCGTCGCGCAGCGCCCGGCGCATCCCGGCCAGCGCCTGCTGCTGGTCCGGGAAGTAGATCAGCCCCACCCGGGAGATCACGGCGTCGAAGGACCCCGGCGCCAGCCCGTCGAGGGTCTCGCCGTCGGCCTCGAGGGTCTCGACGGTGGTCAGCCCGGCCTCGGCCGCGGCCTTGGCCGCGTAGCTGAGGATCGTCGGGGAGATGTCGGTGGCCACCACCCGCCCCGACGGGCCGGCCCGCCGGGCGGCGGCGAGGCTCTGGCCCCCGGCACCGGCGGCGACGTCGAGGACCCGGCTCCCGGAGGTGACGCCGGCCGTGTCGAGCATGCGCTCGGTGGCGTGGCCGAGCCACGCCTCCAGCGTCGGGCCCCAGCGGTGCCACGCGTCGGCCGCGTCCTCCCACTGCTGGCGGGTGGTGGCCTTGTACTGGATCGGGTCGAAGCTCATCGGGGGCCTCCTCGTGTGGCTGTCACCCGACTGGGCGCGAGATCACCGGTCCACCGCGGAAGGTCCCGTCTGGCACATCGCCAGACCCGAGGGCCCGCCGGGGCGGCGAGAATGGCCGGCGTGTCCGACGGAGCGACCCTCCCCGAGCTGGTCGGCCGGTCGCGCCCCCTGGCGCAGCTGGCCGAGGCGGTCGACCGGGGCCTGCACGACGGCCGGAGCACGGTGCTGGTCGCCGGGCAGGCCGGCATCGGCAAGACGTCCCTGGTCCGGGCGGCGGTGGCCGGCGCCGGGGCCCGGGTGGGGTGGGGGACCTGCATCGACGTCGGCGGCGCGCCCGGCTACTGGCCGTGGACCCAGGTGCTCGACGGTCTGGTCCGCTCCGTCGGCCTCCCGCGGGCCCGCCAGCTGGCGGGCGACGACGCGCCGCTGCTGGCCACCATCGCCCCGGCCCTGGGGGAGCCCACGGACGGCGAGGCGTCGGACCGGGCCCGGCTGCTGCTGATGGACGCCACCGCCCGGTTCCTCGACGCGCTGGCCGGGGCCGGCCCGCTGGTCGTGGTCCTCGACGACCTCCAATGGGCCGACGAGTCCTCGCTGGTGCTGCTCGACTTCGTGGCCCGCGCCCCGGGACCGGCGGGGTTGTGCCTGATCGGGGCCTACCGGCACGACGAGCTGGCCGACGGGGTGCGCCGGCACCTGGCGCCCCTGGTCAGCCACGGGCACCGCATCGAGCTCGACGGCATCGGCGTGGACGCGGTGCGGGCCCTGGTCGAGCGGGTCTCCGGCCGGCCCGTCGACGGAGCCCTGGCCGCCGCCGTCCACCAGCGGACCGGAGGCCACCCCTTCTTCGTGCGAGAGGTGGCCCTGGCCGCCGACCGGGCCGGCCTCGGGGCCGAACACGTCCCCGGGGCCGTGCGCGACGCCATCGGGCGCAAGGTCGACCGGCTGCCGGCCGCCACCCGGGCCATGCTGGAGGTGGCCGCCGTGGCCGCCCCCGAGCTGCGCCCCGACGTGCTCGCCGCGGCGCTGGGGTCCTCGACGGTGGAGGTCGACGTCGCCGCCCGCCACGCCGTCGAGGCCGGCGTCTTCACCGCCGGGCCCGACGCCCTGCGCTTCACCCACGACCTCTGGCGCGAGACGATCCTGGCCGGGGTCGAACCGCCCCGACGGATCGCCGTCCACCGCGCCGTCGCCGCCGCCCTGGAGGATCGGGCCGCCCGGCGCGGGCCGGTGGTGCCGTCCGAGGTGGCCCGCCACTCCATCGCCGCCATCGCCCTCGACGGCCCCGAGCGGGCCACGCGCTGGGCCCTGGAGGCGGCTGCCGCCGACAGCGCGGCACTGGCCTTCGGGGAGGCGGCGGCCCAGCTCCGGCGCCTGCGGGCCGCCGTCGCCGACTCGGGGGCCGGCCTCGACGACCACCGGCTGGTCGACGTGCTCCTGGCCGAGTCCGAGGCCCTGGCCCGGGGCGGGAGCGCGGTGGACGCCCGCGGCCTCCTCCGAGTGGCCCGAGACGTGGCCGACCGGGCCGGCGACACGGCCCGCACGGCGCGGGTGGCCCTGGCCACGGCCCAACTCGGCGCCCGCTTCTCGGCCCGGCGGGACGAGGTCGTGGCCGAGCTCGAGCACGCCCTGGCCGCCGTCACCGCCGGTGAGGCCGACCCCGTCCTGGAGGCCCGGCTCAGCGCGGCACTGGCCCGCGAGCTCCAGCACTCGGTGGCCGAGGACCGCCCCCGGGCCGGCCCGCTCAGCGAGCGCGCCCTGGAGCTGGGGCGCCGCACCGCCGATCCGGCCACGCTGGCTGCTTGCCTCCTCGCCCGCCACGACGTGGTCTGGACCCCCGGCACCGCGGTGGAGCGGGCGGAGATCGCTGGCGAGATCGTGGAGGTCGCCGTGGCCGCCGGTGACCCGGAGCGGCAGGCCGACGGGCACCTGTTGCTGGCCAACGCCCTCCTGGAGCAGGGCTCGGGCGCCTACCGGGCCGCCCTCGACCGGCACCTCGCCCTCCTCGACCAGCTGGCCCAGCCCCGCCACCGCTACGTGGCCGAGACGCGCCGGGCCTGCCTCCACCTGCTGGGCGGCGACCTGGCCGCGGCGGCGGCCACGATCGACTCCGCCGTCGCCATGGGCGAGCGCATCCGGGAGCCGGACACCGGCAACGTCGCCATGTCCCAGCGCCTCGAGCTGGTGCGGGCCGGCGGCGACCAGGACGAGCTGCGGGCCTTCGCCCGCGCCGCGGTCGAGCACTGGACCGGAGCGCCGATCCACGCCCACGCCGTGGCCGCCGGCTTCCACACCCGGGCCGGGGACCTCGACGCCGCCGCTCACCACGTGGCCACCGTGGTGGACCTGGGCACGTGGCGAGCCGATCGCTCCTACCTGTGGTCGGTGCTGGTGCGGGAGCTGGCCTGGGCCGCCGCGGCCCTCCAGGACCGGGAGCTGTGCTCCGACCTGCTCGACGACGTGGCCCCCCTGGCCACCACGTGTGGCGTCAACGGCGCGGTGGTGGCCTTCGCCGGGTGCCACGCCCACACCGCCGGCCTCCTGTCGGCCGCCCTCGGCCGCCACGACGCGGCCCGGGCCTCGCTGGAGAGTGCGGTCGAGACCTACCGGCGCCTGGGCGCCGCCGGCTGGCTGGTCGAGGCCCGCCACGCCCTGGAGGCCATGGCCCCGGCGTCGAGCCCGTCGGCGGCCGCCGCCTCGATGCGACGCGACGGCAACCTGTGGCACCTGCGCTTCGCCGGGCGCTCGGCCACCACGGCCCACACCAAGGGCCTGGCCGACATCGCCCGCCTCGTCACCGCCCCGAACACCGACGTCCACGTGCTCGACCTGGCCGGCGCCAGCGACCGCTCGGGCCCGGCCGGGACCGTCGTCGACCGCCGGGCCCTCGACGCCTACCGGGGCCGCCTGCGCGACCTCGACGACGACGCCGAGGAGGCGGCCCGCCACCACGACGAGGGACGGATCGCCCGGGTGGCGGTCGAGCGGCAGGCCCTCCTCGACGAGCTGGGACGGATCACCGGCCCGGCCGGTCAGCCCCGCCAGTTCGCCAACCACCCGGCCGAACGGGCCCGCAAGGCGGTCACGGCCCGGGTCCGCGACGCCATCCGCAAGCTGCACCCGGTCCTGCCCGAGCTCGCCACCCACCTCGAGAGCACCATCATCACCGGCACCTACTGCCGCTACCGGACCGACGAGGCGTGCTCCTGGTCCGTCGACCTCGGACGGGCACCTGACGCGCCGGACCCGGGCCGCTAGCGCGGCGGGCGCTCCCGGCGGCCGGCCGGCCCGCTGCGGCTGTCGCGGAGCCGGCCCAGCATGTCCTTGGCCTTCTGCTGGTTGGCGGGCTTGCGGACCTCGTTCCACACCTTGCGGGCCAGACCCGCCTTGGCCGCACCGCTCAACAACCCCATCGTGACCTCCTCGTCGTCCTCCGGGACCGCTCGCCGGGCTGCGCCGGTCCAAACCAGCCCGGGACGGTCTCCCCTGTCACGGCTGCCGACAGGACGGTCGCGGTAGGCGGTGCCGACGGGCAGGCCCCGGTCCGGCCCCGGGGCCAGCTCAGGGCGAGGGGAGGGGCTTGATGCGGGCCAGGTCGTCGACGTCGAGGGTCTCCAGCGTGGGGCGCCGGCCCAGGCGCCGGAGGACGGGCTCGACCTCGGGCGCGGGCTCGTCGCCGGTGTAGGCCTCGATCCACCGCCGCACGGGCGCGCTCTCCACGTGGGTGCCACCGAGGGGGTGGAGCGTGATCAGCAGCATGCCGGGGACCGGAGCGCGCCCGGGGGTGAGGGCAGGTTGGACCCAGGGCAGGTCGAGGAGCCGGGCGCCGTGGCGGGCGTAGAACCGCAGGCGGGCTGCGGGTCGTTCGTCGTCGGCCTCGGGCCAGAGCCGGGGGTCGTGGACCTCGCCGACGACGAGGGCCGCCGGCCCCCGGGCCCAGTCCGCCACCAGGTGGTCGAGGAGCTCGCCGCCCACGCCGCGGCTGCGACTCCCCGGCCGGGACGCCAGGTAGGACAGCAGGCCGACCTCGCCGGGCCCACCCCGCTCCTCGGCCGACGCGCCCAGGACGATGCCGTCCTCGACCAAGGCGGTGGCGGTGAGGGCCCCGGCCACGACGAGGTCCCGGGTCGTGTCGCGGTCCCAGATCTCGTCGGTGGAGAAGGAGGGGAGCAGCACCTGGTCGACGACGGCGTCGAGGAGGGCGGGATCGGCGACGATCTCCCCGTGGGTGCGGACGGCCCGGGTCCGGCCCCCGGTGGGGGTCATCGGGCCGGCTCCGGCCGGTCGGCCCACCGCCACCGGACGACGGCGATGACCACGGCGATCAGCAGCACCAGCTCGGCCGCCCCGATGGCCACCCCGGTCAGGGTCCCGGCCTGGTCGACCACCTCGTTGTTGAAGAACTCGAAGAGCCCGGCCAGGCCCACGATGCCGATGACGGAGATGAACAGCTCGACCCACCAGGTGCGGTGGCGGGCGCTCTCCGCCTCCAGCTCGCGCAGCCGGTGCATGCGGCGCTCGGTCAGCTGCGTGACGCGCGCCTGCTGGTCGACCAGCAGGTTCAGGGAGCGGTCGATGAGCTCGCCGACCTCGACGATGCCGCTGGCCACCATGAGGCGGTCGAGCAGGTCGCGCTCGGCCCGGGTGCGCAGCAGCCGGGGGGAGGAGAAGTGGCGGAGCATGGACCGGACGACGACGATCTGCTCGACGATCTCGGTGCCGAAGGCGATCAGCTCGTCCAGGGTGACCTGGGCGCCCGCCGAGTTCCCGGCCAGGACGGCGTCCGGGCCGTCGGGGTCGCCCGCCACCCGGGCCTGGTGGGCCGAGACGTCCTCGGTGGTGCGGTGCACGGCGTCCTCGACCCAGGCCGCCCACGAGTGGTAGACGCCGCCGAGGCGGGCGTTGAACTCGGCCACCTCCTGGTAGCTGAGCACCGCCCAGTTGGGCAGGTCGGGCAGCCAGAGCACGGTGACGTCGCCGGCGCAGGTGAGCCGGTCACCCGGCAGCGCCAGGGCCCCGAGCAGGTCCTCGGGGGCCGGGGCCTCGTAGCGCACCCACTCGTCGAGGCTGGTGGCGTGGCGGCGCTGGGGGAGGTGGAGGACCGCCGTCCCCACCACGGCCCCCCCGGGGACGACCGGTGGGGCCAGCCGGTCCACCTCGTGCCGCCCCCCGTCGGCGTCGACGGCGATGGCCCGGTCGACGCGGACGACGACGTGGCGCCCGGCCCGCAGGTCGTTGTGGCCGCAGGCGGCCCGGACCTCCTCGGCCCCGGCCCGTCCGTGGTCGCGCAACAGGCTGGAGGCCTCGATGGTGAAGCCGCGGATCAGGTCGGAGGCCAGGTGGGCGAACCACGTCCAGCCGATGCCGTCGTGGTGGGGCGCGCCGCCCGGGCGGGGTGGCACCGCGGTGGCGATCCGCTCGCGCCCGCACTGGTGGCCGGCCCGCCGGATCAGCTGGTCGAGCTCGAAGGGGGTCCACGGGTCGGTGGTGGTGGCGCCGTCCGGCCGCCGGCGCCCGGCGCCGGTGGGGATCACCACCCGGACGCCGTGGTTGCCCACCGACGATATGCACAGCTCGACGTCGATGCCCTCCCAGACCTCCTCGTCGTCAGTCCCCGCCGCGGTGGCCAGGTCGACGCCCCCGACGAGGGCCAGGCGGGTGACGTGGTGGACGCGGGAGCGGGACGTGGTCGCCTCCTGGTCCCACCACGAGTCGGAGAGCCGGAGCTCCTGGGTGCGCACGGCCAGGCCCGCCACCTCGGCCAGCGGAAACCGGGCGACCAGCTCCTCTAGGTCGTGGGGGTCGCAGCCGGGCAGGCCGAAGGGGTAGACGAAGACGACCTCGCCCTCGACCACGTGGAGCAGGGGGGCCTCGGCCACGTCGAGGAGGTCGGCGAGGGCATGGGCGTGGGCCCGCTGCTCGCTGGCCAGCACCACGTCGATCTCGTCGAGGGCGGCGGCCGCGTGCCGGCAGGTCGCCACCGCCGCGGCCAGGGCATCCCGGTCGGCCGGTGGTGGCGACCCCCCGTGAAGTCGGCCGCGCACGGTTCGCCGCCAGGCCCCCGAGGCCTCGGCGGCGGCGGCCACGGCCGGGTAGTGCACGGTCAGGGCCTCGGTGTCAGACAGCAGGATCCCGCTCAGGGCGGCCAGGTCCGACGGCGGCTCGTCAAGAGGTGGCTCCCGGGCCACGAGGGGCTCGAGCGCGGCGTGGGCGGCGGCCACCGGGGCGGCGACGGCCGCCGCCTCACGGGCCATGAGGCCGGCGCTGCCGCAGAACATGGCGTTCTCGGCGTCGAGCTGGATGAGGAGCGTGTCGTAGAGGAGGTCGAGGGCGCGCAGCACCCGCTCGGCGTCGGACGGATGGTGGCCATCGGTGTGCAGGGCATCGGTGGCGGCGGTGGTGAAGGCCCGGAGGAGCGGGTATTCGTCGCTGTTCTCCCACCGCACCAGGAGCCAGAAGTAGATCCAGGCCGCGGTCAGCGCGGTGGTGGTCCCGCTGGGGTCGGCGCGATCGGCGCCGCGGAGGATGGCGCCGAAGGAGGGGACGTCGACCTCGCCGTCGCGATCGTTGACCGCCGCCTTCCAAGCGTCGTCGACCAGCGCGGTCAGGCGCCCGCTCGGGAGCCCGAGCCCGCTCAGGTCCCCGAGGGCCGCGTCGACGGACAGCCCGAAGGTGCGATCGTCCCGCTCCTCCCACTCGGCCTCGATCGAGTCCCAGTCGAAGCGCGTGCCTTCCCGACCACTCACCATGTGTCGCGTCCTCCCGGTCCCATCACCAACCCGGGGCGAGGCTACCCGGGGCCCCGTGAGGGCTGGGCCGAGCCCGACCATCGCCCTCCAACGCCCTCCGCTCACGGACGGCAATGCCCGATGCCCATACTCGCCCGAGACCCCTGTCGCACCGCGAGGAGACACCATGAAGCGACACGTGCACCGGGTGGCGGCGGTCGCCGTCGCCGCCCTCACCGGCTGGATCGGCCTGGCCGCCCCGGCCTCGGCCACCGTCCACAGCTTCGACACCGAGGCCGTCTCGGCCCAGCTGGTCGGGTTGCTGCGGGAGCGCGACATCCCCCACCAGGGCAACCCCTCGCTGTGCCCCGGCTCGTCGACGTTCACGGGCACGATCGACGACTCCACCACCACCGACAACATCACCGGCACCCTCACGTGGACCGGTGACTCGATCGACCTGTTCACGATCACCGACGTCTTCCAAGAGGTCTACACCGGGACCTCGTCGGGGAACGCGGCGGGCGACTTCGACCCGGCGACGGGCAGGTTCCGGCGCATGCGGTTCCCGGACATGTCCGTGACCGTCTACCGCCTCGACGCCGAGACGTGCACGCCGGTCGAGACGCTGTGCAGCTACGAGATCGACGGCTTCCGGGCCCGGGGTCGCCTCCGCGGCGGCGCCACCCTCCCGCTGGCCACAGGTGACCAGATCGCGCTCCGGGCCGAGGGCGAGCTCACCATCGATGCCCTCTGCCCCCCGCTGATCGACCCCGATCCAGCCCCGCCGCTGCCCATCACCGTCCCGGTCACCATCGACGCCAACCCCAACGACCCGGCCGGCTACAACCGGGCCATCTACGAGCAGGTCTGAGGGCCGGCTCGCCTGCAAAGGGCGGGAACCCGAAGGGGCGGTGGAACGATCCAGCCCCTGGCCACAGGGGCCAGGGGCTTGGAGCGCGCTGATCGTCTGCGACCGGGCCCTGATCAGAGGCCCGACATCTGGTGCCCTTTTGGTCTGGGTCGTTTCGCGCGGCTCGGCAAGGTCGGGGGTCACGCTGGTCGACCCGGGACTCCCTGCCGGCCGTGCAAGAGGGGGTGCAACCCGGCGGTGGGGGAGACATCGACGAGATACTGGCCGGCGGCGCGCCCAACCCGGCGACCACCGACGTCAGCCAGGGCTAAAGCGGACGACGGGATGCGAGCCCGCGACCCTTCCCTCGGGATGTCCGTGGCCGCCATGTCTCGGGCCCTCCAATCCGGCGATGGGGGGACGACGAACGCGCAGGGAGTCAATCGCGGCGGGCCGGCCGGCTTGCTCCCCCATTCCCGACGTGAAACGAGTGATGAGATGAGACGATTTCTGATGGCCGCGGCAACCGCCGCCGGCCTGGTGTTGGCGACCGGTGCGCCGGTCATGGCCCAGGCCCCAAGTGAGCAGGTGCTGCAGGCGGACCTGACCGAGCAGAACGGTTCCGGCGCCGCGGCCACCGCCACGGTGACCCTGCGGAGCGGTGAGATGACCGTCGAGATCCAGGGTCGCGGGTTCACCCCCGGCGAGGCACCGCACGCCCAACACATCCACGGCGTGCTCGGCCAGGACAGCGCCTGCCCCACCGCGGAGCAAGACGCTGACGGCGACGGCATCGTCACCACCTCGGAGGGTCAGGCCACCTACGGGCCGATCCTGGTCTCGCTCACCACCGAGGGAGCGATGGACCCCATGGCCGACGCGCTGGCCGTCGATCGCATGCCCGCCGCCGACGCGGAGGGCAACCTGAGCTACTCACGGACCTTCCCGATGCCGGCGAGCGTCGGCGATGACATCGACGCCCTCCACATCGTCCAGCACGGCGTCGACTTCGACGACAGCGGGGCCTACGACGGCGACCGCATGAGCGACCTCGACCCGTCGCTCCCCGCCGAGGCCACCGATCCGGCCAACTGCGGCGAGATGGTCGCCATCCCCATGGGTGGCGTGCAGACCGGCGGTGGCGGCATGGCTGGCCACGACATGGGCGCGGACACCGACAGCGGCTCCGGCGTCCCGATCGCCGCCTACGCCCTGAGCGGGGCAGCCCTCGCCGTGGCCGGAGGCCTCGTGCTCCGTCGCCGTGCGGCCTGAGAGCCAGTAGGTGCACATGTTCCCCCTCCGCCTGAGTCGTGTGCTGCTCACCGCCACCACGGTCCTGATGGTGGCCTGCGGAGGTGGCGATGAGGCAGGGGACCGGGCTTCCACCCGGTCCCCTGCGCCATCGTCGGTGACCCCTTCCCCCTCGGCGTCCGCACCCTCGAACGCTGATGTAGGGACGACCGTGCCCCCACCGGCGCCGACCGGGGTTCCCGGTGGTGAAGCCCTGCCGGCCCAACCACGGGGAACGCCGGCTCGAATCGTCATCTCGTCCATCGAGGTCGATGCCCCGGTGGTCGATCTGGCTCGCAACGCGGATGCGTCCCTCGCCGTCCCCGACTGGGAGAAGACCGGTTGGTGGGAGCGGGGCCCCGAGCCGGGCCAGCGCGGTCCAGCGGTCGTCGTCGGCCATGTCGACTCGACGAACGGCCCCGCCGTGTTCTCCCGACTCGACGAGCTCCGACCCGGAGCGGTCATCGAGGTGGCCCTCGATGGGGGTGGCGCGGTCCGCTACGGCGTCCTCCGCACGGAACGCTTCGCCAAGGACGCCTTCCCCAGTCTTGCTGTCTACGGCCTGACCCCGGGACCCGAACTGCGCCTCATCACCTGCGACGGGGAGTTCGACACGGCGACGGGCCACTACGTCGACAACCTCGTCGTCTTCGCCACGGCCCTGCCCTAGGCCGACGTGCCGATGCCAGGGGGTCGAGCGCGGTGGTTGGGGGAGATTCCTTGGGGGAGTGGGCCCGTCATGAACGCGACCGTGCTCTGGATCATCGCCGCCGTCCTCGTCGTCGTCGGGATCGTCCAGCTCTTCCAAGGGCAGATCCTCTTCGGCGTGGCCTTGATCGTCCTTGGCTGCCTCGTGGGGCCAGGTGGTGTCTCGATCTTCCGTCGCACCGCCTGAAGGCTCGTAGACGGGGATGGCGACGGCGTCAGTCGGTCACGTCGCTCGTCGGGGTGGGCGGTCGGGCGGGGGCGAGGAGTTGGGCCTCGAGGGTGTGGGGATCGAGCGGGCGCGAGAGGAGGAACCCTTGGGCCTCGTTGACGTGCTGGCCGCGTAGGAGGTCCATCTCCTCCACCGTCTCGACGCCTTCGGCCAGGGTCTTCAGGCCGAGGTCCTTCCCGAGCTGGACAAGGGTCCCGATGAGGGCCTTGGACTCGGGTGAGGTGGCGATGGCGCTGGTGAACATGCGGTCGATCTTCAGGCAGTCGACAGGGAACTGCTGCAGGTAGGCCAGCGAGGAGTAACCGGTGCCGAAGTCGTCGACGGCGACCCTCACGCCGAGGTCCTTGATGGCCCGCAGTCGCCCGGCGGTGGCCTCGGCGTTGCGCATGAGGGCGGTCTCGGTGACCTCGATGATCAACGAGGTGGGGTCGAGGCCGCTCGTGGCGAGGGCGTCTCGGATGTGGCCGAGGATGTCGTCCTTGTCGAGCTGGCGACCTGAGACGTTCACGGAGATGTCGAGGATGTTGCCGGCCGCGTGCCAGGCCGCCATCTGCTCACAAGCCTGGTGGAGGGCCCAACGGCCGACATCGTTGATCTGGCCGGTGTGCTCGAGGATCGGGATGAACTCGTCGGGCTGGGTGAGGCCGCGGCTGGGGTGGTCCCAGCGAAGAAGCGCCTCCACGCCGATGAGGGTGAGGTCTTCGAGGTCGTAGATGGGTTGGTAGACGAGGTGGAACTGGCCCTCGTCGAGGGCTGATCGGAGATCGAACTCGAGCTCGATGCGCTGGAGGATCCCGGTCTGCATCCCTGGGTGGAAGAACTCGTAGCGGTCCCTCCCGGCGTCCTTGGCCTCATAGAGCGCCACGTCGGCGTCGCGGAGGAGCTCGCCCGCCGTCGCCCGGTCGCCCAGGGCGATGCCGATGCTCGTGTTGACGATCAACGGCATCGTCACCCCCGTCAGCTCGAAGGGTTGGCGCATGACGTCGAGCACCCTGCTGGCCACGAGCTCCGGAGCGACCTCGAGCCGGCCCCCGTCGAGCAGGACGACGAACTCGTCGCCGCCCATCCGGCCGATCGTGTCCGCGTCCCGCAAGGTGCTCCTCAATCGGGCTGACACCGCCATGAGCAGCTGGTCACCCGCCTCGTGGCCCAGGGTGTCGTTCACCTTCTTGAACTCGTCCAGGTCGATGAAGAGGACCGCCCCCTCGGTCTTGTTCCGTCGGTTCCTCGCCAGCAGCTGCTCGATGCGGTCCATGATCAGGGCCCGGTTCGGCAGGCCCGTCAGAGCGTCGTGCGAGGCTTGGTGACGAAGCTCGCCGGTCTTCTCTCCCACGAGGCGCAGGGCCCGCTGCTGGCCGGTTCCGAGAACCAGCACCAGCAGGCCGAGGAGGATGCTCACCATCACCCCGGTCACCAGCAGGGCGGTGGCATCGTCGTTGGAGAGGATGTCACCGGAGGCGACGGTCCCGAAGGTCTTCACGGTCCAACCGTTGTTGAGACTGATCGTCGACGCCTGGGCCCCCTCCGGAACCTGACCGGCCGAGAACGCGACATCCGTCGTGGCCCCGTCGTAGTGCATCGTGACGGCAAGGCCACGATGGTCCGTGAGGGCCCGCTCCAGCACTGCGGTCTGGTCCAAGGTCATGCCCAACACACCGACGAACCCGGCGCGCCGGGCGGCCTGCGTGGTCGGCACTGCGCCGCCGAGGTAGATCGGGACCTGCGCACCGAGGCGCGTCAGGCCGTTGGCGTCGACGATCGGTTCGTAGGAGCTCTGTCCGGTGTCCCGGGCTCGGACGATGGACGCCGCCACGTCGGGCGCGGCGCAGTAGTCGAGGCCCGCGGGTGGGACCGACGTCAGGTCTCGGAGGTCCCCGACCGCCACCAGGCAGTAGAAGGGCCGCTTGCCGGGGGGCGTCACCTCGAAGCCAGCGCCGGGCTCGTCGACCCCGGCGCTGAGATTCTTGGCCGTGACGTAGGCGTCCAGGTCTGACGCCGGGACGATCACCAGGTGGGCCAGCGCCTCGAGCTCCGGGTACCGCTCGAAGGCCTGCACGGTGGTCATCCACTGCTGGAGCTCAGGGTAGGTGGCATCCGGGTGTTCGAGGACGAACGCCCCCGCGTTCACCACCAGGGATTCCTCGTCATGGATCGTCGTCTGCAGGCGTGACGCGATCTCGGCCGACGACTGATCGAACGCCTGGCGCGCCTCGCCGGCGGCGTTCTGGGCCACGGACTCGGCGGCGACGGCCGCGCCCACGGTGCCTCCGACGACCAGGAGGGCGGCGACCGCGGCCCAGAGGTGACGCCGTCGGGAACGCCCCTCGAAAGGTCCCGGACGCGACGGTGTGTCGTGTCTCGGCGGGGCTCCTGGGCGCTTGCCCATCACTGCTCCCAACAACGCAATTGTCACGACCCAGATGGGTCGCCCCTCTCCATCGGCACCTGCGCCCCGAAGTGGATGCATCCGAAGATGACCCCGACGCCAGCAACGAGAAAGCCCCTGGCGAGTGGGCCAGGGGCTGGAGCCGACGACGGGATTCGACGCCACAACCTGGCCAAGGAAGGGCTACACCGCCGGCCGCAAGGTCGTCGCCGAGCGGGCTGGCGAGGTCTCCATCGAAGACGAGGCCACCATCGCCTGGTCAGAGGGCCGCTACAACGACGCGCGGCGTGCCTGGCGCCGGCTCTCTGAGGACACCCCGGCCCTGGCCCTCCACCGACGTGAGCGCATCGCCGCCTGTCTTTGGGCCCAGGGTCGCCTCGTCCCCGCTGCAATCAGCTTGGCTCGATCCCAAGAACGAGCCGCTGCGGCCCTCCGCAGCGACGACGCCGACCAGGTGCAGGTCGGTCTGGACTGGATCGACACGGCCACCCGGCTTTTCGAACACATGGACCGGACCGAGCTGCGGATCCTCCCCAAACGGGCAGCCAGGCGACGGATCCTCGCCATGGTGCCGGACGACGCCTCCCGATTGCCGTTCCACACCCGCTCGCGTCACCAGGAGATCCGCGCCTGGCTGACCGCTGGCCAGGGATCGACAGACGCCACCAACGCCGTCAACGATGTTCGTAACGGGATGCTCGAGGCCGCCAGCCTGAACGGCTACCTGAACTACTGCCACCGTGAGCTCCGAGACCGAGCGAAGTCGGGAAAGCCCGGCTCCGTGCCTCGTGAGGACTACCTCGGCCTACAAGAGAGAGCGACGAAGCTAGGCGCACTCGGAGATGCGGCACGAGTAGTCCTCATCCCCGGCTCGGAGGCCGCCTTCTCGCTCTGGGAAGTGACCAAGACCGTCTGGTCAGTCCAACTTGGCCCATGGCAACGGATCCGGACCATCGGACACACGGCCGTCAGTCGATTGCGGCGCTGAGCTGACACTGCTCACATGATGGCGGACCTGGGGAAGGCAGACTTGGCCGTCTGGGGATGAATCTGCTCGCATCCGCCATGACCCAGAACCTCACTCCGGATGGACTTCTACGACTACGGCCCCGGCGTCATCGAAGAACCGGAAGAGGAGTGCCCAGAGAGCACCTTGGCGTGCATCGCGATGATGGACCTCGACCTAGCCGGCACCTGGATTACGTCGATCCAAAGCGCGGTGATCGACGGCACCGGCACCATCGACACGCTCACCGATTTCTGTCATTCTTCACAACGACACGGCCTACCTCGTCGCCATCCGAGGCCCGATGGCCGGGTGGCTCCGCAACGCGTCGGCCACGCCGCATGTCCGACTCCGGATCAGAGGTGGCACCTTCGAGGGCATGGCCCGATCGCTTCAGCATCCCGGCGACGTGGCCACCGCACAACGCGTCTACTGCGAGACGCTGAACGTCTTTGACCGCGCCGAGTACATGATGCACATGCCTGGATGGCCGACCCCCGGGCGGATCAAGGCTCTGCATGAGCACTGGTTCACCACCGGCCAGCCGGTCGCGGTCGGTGATCTCTGCCGCCCGAAGCGCGGCCGGTAGCCCCTTGGGACCAGAGCGCGTTCGTCACCTGACGTCGACACAGCGCAGTTGCCAGTAGCCGGGGGTGTGACCACCAGCGCCCCGGCACCGGCTTGGCGGGACCCGACCCGGAGGCCAACGGGCGTTCGTCCGCCTGCCGGTGCGTGCCCGCTCCACAGGGGCACGGGTCACGCCGCGCCGTCGACCTCCCAGTCGCTGAACACGACGCTGACCGCATGGGTGCTGGACGGCCAGCGGGGCACGTTGAGGATCTGAGGCCGGCGGGCGTCTCCGCGGGGCAGGTTCGTGACGGTGATGGTCCCGCTCCCGTCAGGAGATGCTGGCAGGGACACGTCGATGCCGCTCTGGAAGGGCTGCTCCGAGAAGTAGGGGAGCGGAGCCAGCGTCGTCTCCCCGGGGGTGGCGGCGTCGTCGTGGATGTGGAGGCCGATGGTGTCGTTGCCCACGAAGTCGGTGATGGCGTCCACCGGCTCGCTCCCATCGACGCTGATCTCCAGGACGTCGCGGGCGTCCCCCTCGGCGTACCACTCGCGCATGCGGATGGCGATGAGCGCCGTGTGGTCCTCTCCGACGTTCGTGTTCGCCCGGGTCGGGCCGTCGGGGGGCGAGGACAGCAGTCGGACCAGGTGGCTGCTGCGCACGTAGGGCTGCAGGTAGAGGTGGTGCGTCACCGGCGAGTCGTCCGTCGAGAGGGCGTACTCGTAGTGGGCGCCGGTGGCGAGCTCGACGGGCCCGAACTCGCCGTCGGGCCCGAGCTCGAAGGTGGCGTGGGGGTCGTCACCGGAGCGGGCACCGGTGTCGGGGTCGATCTCCCAGATGGCCAGGTCGGCCTGGCGGCCGGTGTTGGCCGGGAAGTTCACCGCCCGCCCCGAGATCTCGACCGGGGCGCGCTGGGGCACGATGTCGACCACCTCGGGCTCCTCACCGACCAGGAACTCGTACTGCATGGCGAAGGACTCCTTCGAGGTGGCCACCTCGACGTGGGCCTGGCCCGGAAGGGCCTCTTGGGTTGGGGCCAGGCACGGCACCACGTCGGGGCACGGCTGGCCGTCGATGGCGACGTACTTCGCGACCTTCGCCGCTCGGGCGGGATCTGCGAGGTAGGTGCTCGAGACCCCCGTCCCGCGCGAGTGGCCCACCAGGTACACCTGCTCGACCTCGAAGGTGGCCAGCGCCTCGTCGACCACCTCGGCCACCCCTGCGACGTAGGCGTCGAAGTCGACCCCGGCCCCGTCGTGGTCGTAGGCGATGATCCGCTCCTGCGGGTAGCCGTTGGCCACGAAGCGCATGGCCTGCGACTCGTACTGCTGGGCCGAACCGGCGAAGCCGTGCACGAACACGATGGGCAGCGCCACCTCATCGGGGAGCGCCGGCCGTGGGTCGGTGCCGTCGGCGTCGCCGGTCCCCTCGCCACCGTCGGTGCGGCCGCCCCCCGCAGAGCCCTCCCCGGTGGACGTGCTCGTCCCGGACGTCCCGTCGCCGGCGTCGTCGGACCCGGAGGAGCAGGCCGCCCCCGCCAGCGACATCACGAGGACGGCGAGGAGGAGCAGGCGCACGGCACCGGGACGGTGGCCTCGACCACAGGTGTGGGGCATGCGATCCTCCGTCGGTCGGGCGGCGGCCCGGGTGGGGCGGCCGAGAAACAGTGCACCACTGTACCGGAAGTCGAGCACGGAGGTCAGCGACGTTCGACCCACGGTTACGGTGCCACGGTGGCGATCAGCGACGGCGACCCCCGCATCGCACGCACCCGATCCACGGTGATCGCCGTCGTCCACCGGCTCCTTCGGACCGAGGGCCCCGGAGCGGTCACCTTCGGGCGCGTGAGCAGGGAGACGGGCGTCTCGCGCACCACCCTCTACCGTCACTGGCCCGGGCCCTCCGAGCTCGTCGCCGACGCGTGGACACGTCTGGTCCCACCCGGACCGCCACCGCCCACCGCCGACCTCCGGGTCGACCTGGTGGCCATGTTCATCCGCGTGCGCAACGCCGTCGAGTCGACCACCATGCAGCGCTCGCTGCCCACCTTCCTCGCCGCCGCCCTGGACGACCCGGTCATCTCCCAGCTCCACGCCGCCTTCGTCCGCGATCGCCGTCAACCCGTGCTCGAGCGCCTCTCGCAGGCGCGAGCAGAGGGTGAGCTGGACGCCGATGCCGATCTCGACCTGCTCGTCGATCTCCTGTCCGGTCCTCTGTTCTACCGGCAGCTCCTCCGGCGAGAGCCCACGAGCGACCGGCAGGTCGCGGACCTCGTCGACGCGGTCTTGGCCGTCGCCTGCTCTGCTCCGCGCTGAGGTGGCGGCCGCTCGGGGCCCAGGTCCGCGCCTGAATCGTCCAACGGCGGGCCAAGGATCAAGAGCAGGTCTACGACTCGATCATCTCCAGCTCGGCGCCCAGCAGGAGCAGGTGACTTGCGCCGACACCTCCGAGAACCTCAGACGATTCGGGCAACGACACCGATCGTTGCCCACCGGTCGCGACGTCGAGGGCGATCGCATCGGACCCGGGCGCACCGATCAGCACGACGGTGGTGGACGAGGTCGAGGTGAGGCCGCCGACACTGGCCCCGTCCAATGATCCGTCGCTCACCCAGCCGTGATCCGGGTGGTACGACACGAAGCCATCACCCGAGCCCGTCAGGGCCAACACGACATAGCCCGCATCCGGCGTGCAACGACCGATGTTGCCGCCTCGCACGATCCGAAGGTCGGCGGGACCGGTCTCGGGCACCGTGTCCCAGGCCGCCGACGCCGGGTCGTATCGGGCGATGCCGAGATCGAAGTCCGCATCGGGCGTGAGCGGCGTTTCGACCGGCGCCGGCCCATCCGTCTCCGGCGACACCATGCGGGAATCGTCAACGGCAAGGAGCGCCCCTCCGGTCGCGCACAGACCCGAGTTGGGGGGGACGTCGATCTCGTTCCACTCACCGCCGCCGTTGGTCGAGACCCAGGTTCGCATCGTCGCGTCGGGTTCGTCACCGAGGACGGAGTAGGCCACCCCACCATCACCGAACGTGTAGGTGCCGAGCGCACCCTGCACATCCCGAGGCGTTGGGGCTCCGGTCGGCCGCGCCACCTCCTCCCAGGTCCGGTCGATCAGGTCGAGACGCAAGAGGATCGGATCCCCCGGCTCGCACCCCAGCTCGCCGATGTCACTGGGCGTGTAGCCGGTTCGACAGGTCACCCCGGCCATGTGGACCGCACCGTCCCATGCGCTCACCGACAGGTTGTCGAGGGGTGCGGCGACTGGTGGTGCTGTGAGCTCAGTGACCCTCGCGTCGGTCTCGACCAGGAACACCTCGCCAGTCGGCTCGAGTCGTTGCCGCTCGACGGAACCTTCTCGCAGCATGGCCCCGCCCAAGATCAGCGCGCCGCCGTCCACCGCCACCACCATCGGGCGACGACGTTCAGCGTCGAACAACTCCTGCAGGCCCGTCGCCTCGTCAAGCGGAACGCTTCGCCCTCCAGCTTCGACCGAGGTGGCCGCGCCCCCATCGGACCCCGTCCCGCACGACACGTCGGCAAGCAAGCACACCGCCACCACGGCGAGACGTCGCAGAACCCCTGGACCGCCACCGCCGGGCACCTTGTCAGCATAAGGAACAAGAGCTTGGGTCAGGACCGTGGCGCAACGGCGAATCCAGGCCGCTTGGAGGCCGGTGGCTGCCATGGCGCGGTACAGGTTCTCGATGGCCTCCCAATCGAGCTGACTGAGCCGGATCGCGGCGAAGGGACTGGCGCAGCCGGCCGCCGTCGGCCCGAGCGAACCCACACCCCCGCGGCACCCGCGGCACCCCGGCACCCGCGGCACCCGCGGCATGATCACCACACCAACCCCGTCCGGACAACCGGGGGAAGGTCAGGAGCGGGTCTGGCGGGCTGTCGTCGCCGCCCAGTGCGGGGATGCGGTCTCGGACCACTGTTCCAGTAGGTCGCCCATGGACCCGGTGTGGGTTCGAGCCCGTTTGACCTCTTCCGCGAAAGCCTTCAGCTGACGGCGGGCTTCCTGGGCCGATCCGTGGACGGTACGGGTGGCCCATCGCTGTCGCCCGCTGGCTGGATCGATGCCTTGGTAGACGCGGAGTTCCCAGCTGTCCTTGGCTCTGCCGCATCGAGCGGTCATGGGCAAGAGCATGGGCAGGTCATGGGCGAACCGCCCTGAGGGCGAGAGTCCCGAAGGGGCCCGGCCGGTACGAAGCCCCTGGTCAGAGGGCCAGGGGCTTCGTCTTGATGGAGCGGACGACCGGATTCGAACCGGCGACCCTCACCTTGGCAAGGTGATGCTCTACCAGCTGAGCTACGTCCGCGTGAGGGGTGGACTGTAGCAGCGGGCCCTTGACCGATCACACCGATCGAACCTCGGGGGGCGCCTCGTGCGTCTCCCGGCTGTGATGGTGATCTGTGGACGCTGACGCCTTCGCCGCGGAGGCCGCTGACCTGCACACCCGCCTGGTCCGTGTGGTCTCGCTGGTGGCCGGCGACCGGGCCCTGGCCGAGGAGTGCGCCCAGGAGGCGCTGCTCCGGGCCTGGGAGCGCGTGGAGCGGGGCGCTCCGCTCGACTCGCTGGTGGCCTGGACCACGACCGTGGCCCTCAACGCCTGCCGCTCCAGCCTGCGGCGGCGGCGGGCCGAGGCCCGGGCCCTGGACCGCCTCCCCGGTCGGGCCGACGCCGCCGAGCCGGCCGCCGAGGGCCTGACGGCCGAGGTGCGGGACGCGGTGCGGGCCCTCCCCCTCCGCCAGCGGGAGGTGGTGGTCCTCCACTACCTCCTAGACCAGGACGTGGCCACCGTCGCCCGCCACGCCGGCATCACGCCCGGCGCGGTCAAGAACGCCCTGTTCCACGCCCGGGCCGCGCTGGCCGCCCGGCTCCGGGTCGACGCGTCGACTGCGGCCGAGCCGGCGACGACCCCCCTCTCGGAGGACTACCCGTGACCGATCTCGACACCCTCCTCCGCGCCACCCTGGCCGCCGCCGCCGGCGAGGTGGAGCCCACCGATCCGGTGGCCCTGGCCCGCGACCTGCACCGGGCTCGGGCCTCACGACGCCGGGCCCACCGGGCCCGGGCGGTGGCCCTGGCCGCGGCGGCCGTCCTGCTGGTGGTGGGCGCCTCGGTGCTGGTGCGCTCGGCCGTCTCGGGCGACGGCGACCAGGCCCGCGACCGGGTCCAGGCCGGCCCCCCCTCTGCGCCCACGGCGGGGCCGACGGCGCCGGCGCCCGGGGGCGAGGGCCCTCCGGCCGCGCCCACCAGCTTCGCCGGCCTGGGCCCCGGCTGGCACTCCCTCGACCCGGGGCCGGTGCCGCCCGCCCTCGGCGCCGGCCTGGCCTGGACCGGGGCCGAGCTGGTGATCGTCCTGCCCGACGGCTCGGCCTGGGCCCACCGGCCCGACCGCGGCACGTGGCGGACCCTGGCCCCCGCCCCCCTCGCTGGCGGCGACGCCGTCGAGCTGGCCTGGACCGGGACCGAGGTGGTGGCCGTGGCCCGAGGCTCCCGGACCACCTCGGCGGCCTGGGACCCGGGCACCGGCACCTGGCGCGACCTCGGGGCCGTGCCCGTCGCTCCGGAGCTGGCCGCGGCGCTCGGATCCCTGGGCATCGTCTCCGCCGGGGCCGCCCCGGCCCTGGTCTGGTCGGGCGAGCGCCTCTTCGACATGGAGCGCCTGGCGGCCCTCGACCCGACCACCGGCCAGTGGGAGCCGCTGGCCCTGCCGGCCGACCTGGTCGCCTTCACCAGCCTGCTCTACACCAACGCGGTGTGGGACGGGACCGAGGTGCTGGCCGTGAACTGGATCGGGTCCGGCCTGGCCTGGGACCCGAGCGGGACGTCGTTCCGGGAGGTGGCCCCGGCGGCCACGGAGCTGGGCAGCACCACCGGCAGCGTCCCCTTCACCCGGGCCGTCGCCGTCGGGGGCGAGGTGGTCCTGGTCTCCGGGCTCGACGACCCCGGCAGCGGCCGGGGCACGGGCGGGGTGGCGGCGCTCGATGCCCGCACCGGTCGGTGGCGTCGCCTCCCTGACGTGCCGGGTGTCAACGCCGATGTCGGTTGCCCCTACCTGGTGGAGGCCGTGGCCGGCCAGGTCGTCGTCCAGCGCTGCGACCAGCCGTCCACGATGGTGCTCCGGGACGGGCGGTGGCAGCCCAACGGGACCCCGGCCCTGGACCAGCAGTGCTGCGGGGGCCGGTGGCAGGCGGCTGGCGACGCCCTGGTCGTCTGGTCCAGCGACACCGACACCGTGAACAACGACCGGGCCCCCTACGTGGAGGCCGCGGTGTGGGTCCCCGAGGACCGCTGACCGGCGCCGGCGGTGACGTCGGTGGGGCCCGGCCGGTGGGCCGGGGCGACGGCTGCTAGGCACCCGGGTCATGGCCGACCCGGACCCCGACGACGTCGCCGCCCTGCTGGCCGGGCCGCCCGAGGAGTTCGTGGGGGCCCGCGCCGCCCGGGTGCGAGCCCTCCGGGCCGAGGGGCGGAAGGGGGAGGCCGCCGCCCTGGCCACCGTGCGCAAGCCCACCCGGCTGGTCTGGGCCGTCGGTGAGGTGGGCCGTCGGCACCCGGCCGAGGCGGCCGAGGTCCTGGCCGCCGCAGCCGAGCTGGCGGCCGCCCAGGCCGGCCACGGCGGGAGCGCCCGCCAGGCCCTGCGCCGCTTCCGGCCCGCGGTCGAGGCCCTGGCCGCCCACGCCCCGGACATCGACCCCGCCCTCGACGCCGCCGCCGTGGGCCTGGCCCTGCGCACCATCCTGGCCGATCCGCCGGCCCGCGCCGCGTGGGCCGAGGGCCGCCTCCTGGCCCTACCGTCCGCCGACGCCGAGCCGACCGCCACCGGCCCGTCCCCGGCGGCGACGTCCCCCCGGGCCGCCCCACCTGCGGAGGCCGGTGGCCCGTCCCGCCCGCGGCGCCGCCCGGCGGCCACCGGCCCGCCGGCCGCGGCTCCGTCACCCCCCGAGGAGGCCGAGCCTCGGCCGGCCCGACGACCCGGCCCGTCGGTCGCCGCCCGGCGCCGGTTGCGCGCCGCCGCCGACCGGGCCCGGGCCGCCCTGGCCGACGCCGAGCGCGACCTGGCCGAGGCCACCGACACGCTGGAGGCCCGAGAGGCGGAGGTGGCCGACCGGGAGCGGGCCCGGGACGAGGCGGCCCGTGCCCTCGACACGGCCGAGGCGGCCCGGGCCGAGGCCGAGGCCGACCGGGACCGGGTCCGGGCCCGACGGGACACGGCGCAGGCCGGGGTCGAGGAGGCCCGCCGCCTGCTCGATGCCGCCCAGGCCGAGCTGGACGCCCTCGACGAGCCCTGACCAGGCCGGCCCGCGCGAGAGGGCAGGCCGGCCGAGGGCGAGAGGCAGGCCGGCCCGTCCGGTTTCCTGCCCCGCCGGCCGGGGCAGTCGGGCCCGGGCCCACCCAGGAGGACGACCATGACCATCGAGGCCGGCACGCTGCTGACGTGCACCAACCAGGAGTGCGGCTGCCGGCTCCAGGTCCAGGAGCCCTGCCCCCACGGCGACGGCTACATCTGTGGCTGCGGCCACGAGCTCACGGCCGGGTCCCGCCCGCCCCTCCCGCCCACGCCGGGGGCCTGACCGGGCCGTTCAGGCCTCGAGGGTGATGGCGTACTCCGGGCAGTTGTCGGCGGCCAGGCGGGCCTTGCCCTCCAGGTCGGTGGGCACCTCGCCCTCGACCAGCAGGATGGCGTAGCCCTCGTCGTCCACGTCGAACAGCTCCGGGGCCAGCAGGTAGCAGCGGTTGTGGCCCTGGCAGGCGGCCCGGTCGTACTGGATCCTCATCGGGGCCCTCCGGGGCGGGTGGCCAGCAGTCGGATCGGCAGCTGGCGGGGGCCGCGGACCTGCCCGGTCGACCACCGGACGGCCTCGGCGTCGGCCAGCTCGAAGTCCGGCACCCGGCGCACCCACTCCTCCAGGGCCACCCGCAGCTCCATGCGGGCCAGGTTCGAGCCCAGGCAGCGGTGGATGCCCAGCCCGAAGGCGGCGTGGCGGTTGCGCTCCCGGTCGAGCACCACCTCGTCGGGCTGGTCGAAGGCCTCGGGGTCGCGGTTGGCCGAGGGGAAGGGCAGGAGCACCCAGTCGTCCTTGTGGAGCTGCTGCCCGCCCAGCTCCACGTCCTCGGCCACCAGGCGGGCCATGGTCACCGGGGCGTAGGCCCGCAGCATCTCCTCGACGGCGAAGGGCATCACCTCCGGCTCCTCGACCAGGCGGCGTCGGTGCTCGGGGTGCTGGGCCAGGTGCCAGATGCTGGCCCCGATGGCCGACCAGGTGGTGTCGATGCCGGCGATGAGCAGCAGGGCCACCGTGCCCAGGATGTGGTCGTCGCCCAGGGGCCGGCCCTCGATCTCCAGGTCGAGCAGGTAGCCGATGAGGTCGTCGCGGGGCGTGGCCCGGTGATCGGCGATGACGCCCTCGAGGTAGCTGATCATCGTGTCCTCGGTGTCGGTGGGCCCGGTCTGGCCCGGCTTCTCGAGGATGCGGTGGATGAAGACGCGGAACCGGTCGCCGTCGGTGGGGGGCACGCCCAGCATGTGGGCGATGACCTGGACCGGGATGTGCTGGCTGTAGGCGGTGGCCACGTCGACGGTGTCCTCGCCCTCGGCCAGGCCGTCCAGCATGGTGTCGATGAGGCCCCCGCACAGCTCCCGGGTGGTGGCCTCCAGCGGGCGGACCGCCTTGGGGGAGAAGGCCGGCAGCAGCAGGCGGCGGGCGAACTCGTGGAACGGCGGGTCCGACGTGATGGGGGGAGCGAAGCCGACCGGCGCCGGGGCGGTGGGCTTGAAGTCCGAGACGATCACGCTGCGGGACGTGAAGTGCGTCGTGTCGTGGGCCACGGCCGAGACGTCCTGGTGGCTGGTGGGCAGCCAGGCCCCCCCGAAGCGGTCGGTGTGGGCCACCGGGCAGCGCCCCCGCAGGTCGTCCCAGATCTCGGGGGCCGCCGCCGCGTAGGCCTCGTGGGTGTGGTCCCAGTCCGTGGCCCAGTCGACCGGGGCGGGACGCTCCTCCGGCGCGGGCCGGGGCCTGGGCGGCGTCGTCTGGTCCGTCATGGTGTCGCTGGCCCCTTGCTGGTGTCCGTGCGCTGCCCGCCCACCGTAGCCCTCGGGGTTCGCGGGTCCGCCGACGGGGCACGAGGGGCGGCGGAGGGCGCCCAGGCCCGTGGGCTAGAGTCCCGGGCTCCTGGCGTCGTGGCCGAGTGGCTTAGGCAAGGGACTGCAAATCCCTGTACGCGGGTTCGATTCCCGCCGACGCCTCCACCGCTGACCAGGGCCCGGGCGCCCCACCCGTGGTCAGCCGCCCTCGTCGGTGGCGCACTCCCGTGACCGCTCGGCCTGCGGACCGTCGCCGTCGACACCCTGCAGGGCGGGGGAGTCCTCCTCCACGTCGGCGCCCACCTCCGAGGCGGAGCGGGCCTCGTCGTTCACGGGGTAGGTGAAGCCGGGGCTGCTGCCGTCGGGCGCGGAGGCGCTGATCCACGTGGCCCCGTCGGAGGTCGAGTAGTACCAGCGGGGCGGGCCCCCCGGGGCGGGCGGGCCCTCCACGGCCCCGGTGACCTCGGCGCCGAGGCTGTCCCGCAGGTCCTGGGCCACGGGCACGCACTCGGTGTTCAACGGCTCGGTGCTGGCCGCCTCCCCCGAGGTCGTGGTGGTGGTCGCGTCGCTGCTGGGGTCGTCGTCGCTGCAGCCGACGATGACGAGGGCGGCCAGCGTGATGGTGGCCAGTGACTTCTTCATGGGAACCCCTCCCTGGGATGTTGGCCGAGACACTAGGACCGGCGCCGCTGCCCGTGCCGTCACCTCGCCGGGTGGGGAACCACGGTCCGCTGGGGGGCGTCGGAGGGAGGACCGACTGACCGGAGGGTCCCCATGTCCGCTCCCCCTGCTCCCGCCCGACCCCGCCCCGGCCGCCACGGGACCCGCCGCCGGCGTCGCGCCCTGCCCCGGGTGTTGGCCGTGCTGGCCGCCGCCGGCGCCGCCACCGTGATCGGGGCCGGCCCCGCCGCGGCCTGCGGGGGGCTGGTGGGCGAGAACGGCACCATCGAGCTGGTCCGCACCACCACCCTGGCCGCCTACCACGACGGCGTCGAGCGCTACGTGACCTCCTTCCAGTTCACCGGTGAGGGCGAGGAGGTGGGCTCGATCGTCCCCCTGCCCGACGTCCCCACCGCGGTGGAGCGGGGCGGTGACTGGACCCTCCAGCGGCTGCAGGAGGAGGTGGCCCCGCCGGCCCCCACCGCCGCGGCGGCCACCGAGGCCGCCGACAGCGGGGCCGAGGTGATCCTGCAGACCGAGATCGACGCCCTCGACATCACCGTGCTGAAGGGGGGCGCCGACGAGGTGGGCCGGTGGGCCGTCGACCACGGCTACCTCCTCACCCCCGACGCCCCCGAGGTGCTGCGCTTCTACGCCGAGCGCAGCCCCGTGTTCATGGCCGCCCGGTTCGACGCCTCCCGGGCCGCCGAGCTGGGCCAGCAGGCCGGTGACGGCACGCCCATCATGGTCACCATCCCCACCGACCGGCCCTGGGTGCCCCTGCGGATCCTCGGCCTCGGCCTCGACGGGGACACCGAGGTCGAGGCCGACGTGTTCCTGCTGACCGACCGGCGGCCCCAGCTCCTGGCCGGGGGAGACGGCCTGACCCTCGACCGCAGCGAGCCGGCCGGCGACGGCCTGCTGGCTGACCTCCGCTCCGACGTGGGCATGGGCTGGGTGCCCGAGGACATGTGGTTCACCCACCTCCCCCTGCAGGTCGAGGCGGGCGACCTCGACTACGACCTGGCCGTCTCCACCGACGACGCCGTGGCGCCGGCCGTGGCCGACGCCGGCATCAGCGCCCGGACCGCGGTGCCCGTCACCGGCGACGACGGGGCCACGCCGTGGTGGCCGATCGCCGTCGGTGCCCTGGCCGCGGGAGCCGTGGCCGCCGGCCTCGGGGTGGTGCGGGCCATGACGGCGACGCCGCGGCCGGTCCCCCCGCCCGCGGGGCCTGGCGGTCACCCGTGAGGGGGCTGGGCACGGCGGTGGCCAGCCTGGTGGTCGGCGCCGCGGTCACCGGCGGGGGCTACGCCGCGGCGTCGTCCGCTGGCGCGTCGTCGGCCACCCGGGGCCCGGGCACGGTGACGGTGGTCGTCACCGCTCGCGACAGCCGCTTCACCCCCGACCACATCGAGGTGTGGGAGGGCACGCAGGTGCGGTTCGTGGTCCGCAACCGGGACCCCATCGGCCACGAGATGGTGGTGGGGTCCGAGGAGGTCCACCGCCGCCACCGGGGCGGGACCGAGGCGGCCCACCCCCCGGTGCCGGGCGAGGTGTCGCTGGGCCCGGGCCAGACCGGGGCCACGGTGGCCGACCTGGACCACGCCGGCACCTACCGGGTGGCCTGCCACCTGCCGGGCCACGAGCGCTACGGCATGGTCGGCGAGGTCGTGGTCCGGAGCCGCCCGGGCTGACGACGATCACCGGATCACCGGATCACCGGGTTGCCCGGGTTGCCCGGCAGGGCCGTGGGTAGCGGGAGCCGGTGACGGCCGAGATCGAGGATCGAGTCGACGCCACGGCCCGTCGCCTGGCCGCGGCGGGCGACGGGGCCGGCTCGTCGGTGTACAGCATGTCGTGGTGGAGCGAGAAGGCCCTGGAGCGGGCCATGCACCACCCCACGTTCAAGGCCCAGCTCTTCCGCTTCGTCGACGTGTTCCCCGCCCTCGACGACGACGCCGAGGTGGCCGCCCACCTGCGCCAGTACCTCGACGGCCTCGACGTGCCCGCCGCGCTCCACCTCGGGGTCGACGTCGCCCCCCACGTCCCGTTCGGCACGCGGGTCGAGGCCGGCGTGGCCCGCCGCAACATCGCCCGCGTGGCCCGGCAGTTCATCCTGGGCAGCACCACGGCCGAGGCCGTCGAGGGCGTGGCCCGGTTGTGGGAGGAGGGCACGGCCACCACCGTCGACCTGCTGGGGGAGAAGACGGTGGTGGCGGCCGACGCCGACCGCTACGCGGCCCGGGTCGCCGAGGTCCTCGAGGCGCTCACCGCCGCCGCCCCGGGCTGGCCGGCCCGGCCCCACCTCGACACCGACGACCTCGGGCCCCGCCCCCGGGTCACCATCAGCGTCAAGCCCACGGCCCTGGCCCACCACTACGAGCCGCTGACCCGCGAGCACGGCCTGGCCGCGGCCCGGGCCCGGCTGCGCCCCCTCCTCCTCCGGGCCGGGGAGCGGGGGGCGGCGGTCCACCTCGACATGGAGCACGCCGAGGTCAAGGACCTGACCCTGCGCCTGTTCCGGGACATGGCCACCGACCCGGAGCTGGCCCACGTCGACCTGGGCGTGGTCGTCCAGGCCTACCTGCGCGACAGCCGGGACGACCTGGCCGACCTCGTCGCCCTCTCGGCCCGGCGCCCCCGCCCCATCACCGTCCGCCTGGTCAAGGGCGCCTACTGGGACACCGAGACCACCCAGGCCCGCAGCGCGGGGTGGCCGGTGCCGGTGTACGAGCGCAAGGAGGAGACCGACGCCAACTACGAGCGCTGCACCCGCCTCCTCCACGACCACCACGGCGAGGTGCGGGCCGCCTTCGCCACCCACAACCTCCGCTCCCTGGCCCACGCCGTCGAGTACGGCCGCCACGCCGGCGTGCCCGACGACGGCTACGAGGTCCAGATGCTGCACGGCATGGCCGAGCCCCTCCACCGGGCGGTGCGGGAGCTGGGGCTCCGGCTCCGGGTCTACGCCCCGGTCGGGGAGCTGGTGCCCGGCATGGCCTACCTGGTCCGGCGGCTGCTCGAGAACACCAGCAACGAGTCGTTCGTCCGCCACCGCTTCGCCGAGGGCGCCGACCTGGACCAGCTCCTGGCCCGGCCTCGGGTCGACGCGCTCCCCGGCCTGGAGGCCGCCCCCCGCCGTCCCACCCCGGTCGACGACCCGCCGCCGCACGCCCCCGAGCCGGTGCGGGAGTGGCGGCGGGCCGCGCCCCGGGCCGCCTTCCGGGCCACCGTCGAGCGCGCCGCCGGCTCCGACCCCCGGACCGTCCCCGCCCTGATCGCCGGGCAGCAGGTCACCACGGCCGGGACCATCGACTCCCTGGACCCCACGGAGCCGGGCCGGGTGGTGGCCCGCTCGGCGGCGTGCGGGCCGGCCGAGGCCGACGCCGCCGTGGCCGCCGCCTGCGCCGTCGAGGCCCGCTGGCGTCACACGCCGGCCCGGGAGCGGGCCGCCACCCTGTTCCGGGCCGCGGCGTGGATGCGCGACCACCGCGACGAGCTGGCCGCCCACCAGGTCCACGAGGTGGGCAAGCCCTGGGACCAGGCCGACGCCGATGTGTGCGAGGCCATCGACTTCTGCGAGCACTACGGCCGGCAGGTGCTGGACCTGGCCGCCGGCACGCCGGTCGACTCGCCACCCGGCGAGGCCAACCGCCTCACGTACCAGGGCAAGGGGGTCACGGCGGTGATCGCACCCTGGAACTTCCCCCTAGCCATCCCGTGCGGCCTGGTGGCGGCGGCCGTCGGGGCCGGCAACCCGGTGGTGCTCAAGCCGGCCGAGCAGGCCCCCGGCGTGGCCTGGGACCTGGTCCGGGCCTTCGGCCAGGCCGGCCTGCCCGACGGCGTGCTGGGGCTGGTGCCGGGCCGGGGCGAGGAGGTCGGCGCCCGCCTGGTCGAGCACCCCGACGTGGCCGTGGTGGCCTTCACCGGCTCGCGGGAGGTGGGCCTGGCCATCAACGCCGCCGCCGCCGTCACCCACCCCGGCCAGCGCCACGTCAAGCGCGTCATCGCCGAGATGGGCGGCAAGAACGCGCTGATCGTGGACGGTGACGCCGATCCCGACCAGGCAATCCCCCTGGCCGTCCGCTCGGCCTACGGCTTCTCGGGGCAGAAGTGCTCGGCCCTCTCCCGCCTGATCGTGCTCGACCGGCTGTGGGACGCCGTGGTGCCCCGCCTGGCCGACGCCGTGCGGGAGCTGGTGGTCGGCCCGCCGATGGAGATGGGCACCCAGGTCGGCCCGGTGATCGACGCCGAGGCCCACCGCCGCCTCGGCGGGGTGGTGGCCGGCGCCCACCGCCACGGCACGGTGCTGGTGGCCCGGGACGACGCCCCGGGACCCGGCTGCTACGTGGGGCCCACCCTCGTCGCCGACGTCGACCCCTCGTCGCCCCTGGCCCGCGACGAGCACTTCGGGCCCGTGCTCGCCGTGCTGCGGGCCGCCGACCTCGACGAGGCCATCGCCCTGGCCAACGACACCGCCTACGCCCTCACCGCCGGGGTGTGCAGCCGGTCGCCGGCCACCGTGGAGCGCTGCCGGCGCGAGCTGCGGGCCGGCAACGTCTACGTGAACCGCGACATCACCGGCGCGGTCGTCGGGCGGCACCCCTTCGGGGGCTACGGCCTCTCCGGCGTGGGGGCCAAGGCCGGCGGGCCCCACTCGCTCCTGCCCTACGTGGACACCAGGGCCACCAGTGAGAACACGGTCCGGCAGGGCTTCGCCCCCGAACCCTGACCCGGCCCGAGCGCCCGGGGGCCGGCGGCCCGGGCGCGCCGGGGGTGGCCCACGAGGTAGACGTGGGGCGTGGCGGCCGGCACCCGGCCGCCGTGACCCGGAGGGTGACCCGTGACCGATCGCAGCTGCCCGTCGTGCGGCCTCGGCGTGGCCCCCCACCAGACGCTGTGCCCGTCGTGCCGGACGCCGGTGCCGTCCGACCCCGGCCCGGTGGCCGCCTCGGCCGAGGGCAGCGGCGTCACCGTCTCGGACCCGCCTCCCCGGCGGCCCCGGCCCCAGCCGTCCCCGCCCGCCCCCCGGATCGAGCCGCCCGAGCCCACCGCCTCCGCTCCGGGCCGGGCGGAGCGCCGCCCGGCGCCCGCCCCCGTCGCCACCCACCAGGTGGCACTGCCGGCGCCGTCCTCCATCGGTCCCGCCCTGCCCTCCGACGCCACCACGACCTTCGGGGCCGCGGCCCCGGGACCCGCCGGCGGCGACGACGTCACCGCCGTGGCCCCGGTGCCGCGACCCGGCCCTGCCGGCCCCGCCGTCGACGAGCGGGGCAACGTGCCCGCCGGCCTGCTGGCCCTGGCCGCCGCCGCCCTGGTGGTGGCGGGCGTGGTCCTGCCCTGGTTCGAGGTGGCCGGGGAGGCGGTGTCGGGTTGGCGGGCCAGCGCCGACGCCATGGTGCTGGCCGGCCTGGCCGCCGGGACCACGGTGGTGGCCGCCCTCCTGATCGGCGGCGCCCGCTCCCTGGCCCTCCGCCTCGCCCTGGTGGCCGGCGGGCTGGCCACCATGGCCATCGGGGCCGTCGAGATGGCCAGCGTGGGCGGCCTGGACGACGGCCTCGGGGCCACGCTGTCGGTCGGTCCCTTCCTGGTCGTCGGCGGGGGCGTGGTGGCCGCCCTGGCCGGGTTCGCCACCCGGCACCGCCGCCGGCGCTAGGCGCCGGTCACAGCCCGGCCACGGCGGCCAGGGCGGCGTCGAGGTCGGACTCGTCGTTCCAGGCGTGGGGGGAGAAGCGGACGCCGTCGCCGCGGGGGGCGGCGACCACCCCCTCCTGGGCCAGCCGGGCCCGGACCTCGGGTGCCGGAAGGCCGGGGACGGCCACCGAGACCAGGGCCGAGCGGCCGTCGCCGTCCTGGGCCGAGAGCACGGTGGCCCCCAGGGCGGCCAGGCCACCGGCCAGGCGCCGGGCCAGGCCGTCGACCCAGGCCCACACCGCCTCCGGCCCGGGCCCGTCCAGCAGGTCGAGGGCGGCGCCCAGGCCGGCGATGCCGGCGTGGTTGAGGGCGCCGGGCTCGTGGGCCCGGGCCGAGGTGGCCGGGTCGGGTCCACCGGCGTCGGGGGGTCGTGGTGCCCCGGGCACGGCCACCGGCAGCCGCTCCCGCAGCGGCGGCGCCAGGTAGGCCAGGCCGATCCCGTGGGGCCCGAGCATCCACTTCTGGGCCCCGGCGGCGGCGGCGTCCACCCCCCAGGCCGCCAGGCTGCACGGCACCACCCCCACGCCCTGGATGGCATCCACGCACAGCAGGGCGCCGTGGTCGTGGGCCAGGGCGGCCAGCGCGGCCAGGTCGGTGCGCCACCCGTCGTGGGCCTGGACCCACGAGACGGCCACCGCCCGCACCCGGCCCCGCCCCGCCTCCAGGGCCCGGGCGAAGGCCTCCAGCGGGAGCCGGCCGACGGGGCCCACCGGGTCGACGAGGTCGAGCTCGACGCCGCGCCGGGCCTGGGCCCGCCACGGCCCGGTGGTGGCCGGGTGGTCGCCGGCGGCCAGGACCACCCGGTCCCCGGGCCGCCAGTCCAGGCCCGCGGCCACCAGGCCCATGCCGGTGGTGGTGTTGGGGACGAAGGCCACGTCGTCGACGGTGGCCCCCAGGAGGGCGGCGGCCCGACCCCGCACCCGCTCCACCGTGGCCCAGCGCTCCTCGTAGGCCGCCGAGGCTCGCACCGACGCCTGCTCGGCGTCGGCCGCCATGGCCGCCACCACCGCCGTGGGCAGGGGGCTCATCAGCGCCGTGTCCAGGTAGGCCACCCGCCCCGCCACCGGCATCTGGGCCCGGTCGATGGGGGGTGCGGCGACGGGCACGGCCGCCAGCATGCCCGGCCCGCTCCCGGAGGCGTGACCGGGCCCGGCTCAGCCCTCCTCGGGCGTGTCCAGGATGCGCTGGACCAGGGGCAGCACCTTGAAGTGGATCTGCTCGGTGAGGGCGATGTGGGTGACCGTGCGCTCGATGCCGGAGACCTCCAGCACCCGGTGCAGGACCTCCTGCAGGTGGCCGTTGTCCCGGGCCACCACCCGGAGCAGGACGTCGCCGGGGCCGCTGGTGGTGTGGGCCTCGATGACCTCCGGCAGGTTGGTCAGGTGGTCCACCACGCCGTCGAGGCGCCCCTGGGCGATCTCCAGGGTGACGAAGGCCAGCACCGAGTAGCCCATGGTGTCGAGGTCGAGCTCGGGCTCGAAGCTGCTGATCACGCCCCGGGCCTGCAGCTTGTCCAGGCGGGCCTGGACGGTGCCCCGGGCGACGCTGAGCTGGCGGGCCAGCTCCATCACTCCGGCGCGGGGGGTCGTCGCCAAGGCCATGATCAGCTTGGCATCCAGTTGGTCGATGCTCATGTGGGCGGATCGTAGGGCCTCGACGCCAGCGGTGTTCGTTTCGCCCATGACGGGGGCGCGCCCGGTGACGTCGGCGACCCGGGACGACCCCGGCCCGGTGTTGGCTAGGGTGCGCCGCTCGATCGTGGCGCGGGAGGAGCAGAGGGTGGGACATGGGTGAGGCCGGGGCCCCGGGCCCGACCGGTGAGGTGCGCGTCCAGGTGGTGACGGGCGACCCGCTGGTCGACCGGGCCACCTCCGTGTACCGCCAGATGCTGGCCCAGGCCGGCGTCCCCGGGGCCGAGGAGGCCCAGCCGCCCCAGAGCCGGCCCCCGGGGCGCACTGCCTTCCACGTCGCCATCGACGCCTCCGGCACCGCCCTGGGTGTGGTCCACACCACGCTGGGCGCCCTCGACGAGCTGCTGATGGCCCGCTGGATGGACCCCGACGAGCGCCTGGGCGGCCCCATCTGCGAGTGCCCGTCCATCGCCGTGCGGCCCGAGGCGGCCGGGGCCGGCATCACCGAGCTGCTGTTCCGGTCCGTGTACTGCTTCGCCCGCCGGCAGGGCGCCCGCAGCCTGGCCACCGTCCTCGACCCCTTCTCCCTGACCCTGTTCCGGGACGAGTACGGCATCCTGTTCCGGACCCTGGGGCCGGTCACCACCGAGCTGGGCTTCGAGACCGTCCCGGTGGGGGAGGGGCTCCACGAGCTGGAGGACGGCCTCCGCCGCCTCCGCCCCGAGTTCCTGGCCTTCCTGACCGAGCCCTTCTCCGCCGCCGAGCGGGCCCGCTTCGGGCTCTAGCGCCGCCCGGCGGTGCCGGTCGGGCCGGTCAGCGGAACAGGTCCTGGGCCGGCGGCCGGACCAGCTCGGCACCCACCCCGCCGGAGCGGAACCACCAGGCCGGGCCGCCCCGGACCACGGCCACCGGGACCCGGTCGGCCTTGCCCATGACCAGCTCCGCGGCCCCGGCCAGCTCGTCGACCAGGGCCACCTCGGTGGCGTGGAGCTCCCGTCCCAGGGAGTCCTCGGTGCCCCGCAGGTCGACCAGGGCGGCCAGGCCGGCCGAGCCGATGGCCACGTCGGTGAGCCCGTGGCGCCAGGGCCGGCCGAAGGTGTCGGAGACGACCACGCCAACCTCGACGCCGGCCCGGGCCCGCAGGCCGTCCCGCAGCCGGCGGGCCGAGCGGTCGGGGTCGACGGGCAGCACCGCGGCCCAGCCCGCCTCCACGTTCGACAGGTCGACGCCGGAGTTGGCGCACACGAAGCCGTGCCGGGTCTCGGTGATGGCCAGGTCGCCCCGGCGCCGCAGCACCCGCACCGCCTCGGACTCGACCAGCCGCCGGTGGGCGTCGGGGTCATCGGGATCGACCGCCACCATGGCCCCCTCGGCCTTGGACACCACCTTCTGGGTGACCACGACGACGTCCCCGTCGCGCAGGTCGGGGGCGGCGGCGGCGATCAGCCCGGCCAGGTCGTCACCGGCCCGCACCTCCGGGATCCCCTCGATCGGGAGGATCTCGAGGCGGCTCACGCCAGGACCCGCTCGGCCAGGTGGGTGGCCTCCTCGACGCCGTGCATGATCGTGGGCGCCACCACGCAGCGGACCCCCTCCGCCTCCACCGCCGCGGCGTGGTGGGCGTCGGCGTCGTCGATCAGGAGGGTCCCCACGAGGGGAGCGTAGAGGCGCGCCACGCCGATCACGGAGGCGTCGTGGCCGAGCTCCCGGAGGAGGCGGTCGGCGGGGCCCTTCAGCGCGGCCCCGGCGATGATCGGGGACACCGCCACCACGTCGGCACGGCGGGCCGACACCGCGGCCCGCACTCCGGGCACGGCCAGGACGGGATCGATCGACACGATCGGGTTCGACGGCGCCACCACGACGCGGCGAGCCGAAGCGATCGCCTCGAGCACGCCCGGCGCCGGTCGGGACGCATCGGCGCCGTCGAACCGCACGGCGGTGACGGCCACGTCGTGCTGGCGCTCCACGAAGTACTCCTGGAAGCCGATCTC